>CAMDOP010000433.1 GCA_945903675.1 Crenothrix polyspora | reverse complement strand
CCACATATATGCAGGTGTAGTTTGCACTTTATGCCGTACGATTAAATCATAATAAAAATCATACCTAAAAAAAGGAATACTTTTAAAAGAACACGCTTGTCTACGTTCCGAATAACTGTGTAGAGCTTTCAAAAACGAAACTGGATCTTGCCAACTGGCATCAAGCCATGATGCATCGAAAGTTGCATTTATGTCTTCTTCCCATAAACCAGCTTCAATACGAGTAAAGGAGGCTATTGGCCAAGGCGCTAATTTATTATCCTTTTCCATTCACATCCTGATAAAAAAAAACACCCTTACATTTCATGATATTGTTACTGGAACCTGTCCAGAATAAGTAACACTTATAACACCCGCCCAAGAACACATCAACTTACTATCATTGGTCAATGCAGGCGAGTTATTAATTAGAACGGCAGGAGCGCCTACTGTCCAAGGTGCCACAGTCATTGGTATGCAAGGCATTGGGGTCAGCACTCCTAATGCTGCTGCTGTCGCAGCCGCTACAGTAGGGTTTGCAATGCTCATACACATTGCAAATGGCATAATATTGCATAAAGGAACCATATCTAAAATATTAGCAGCAGGGGTTTCAACCTGTACTAAATTAGTTGGTAAAACCACCATTGTTGCGGGTGCAGTTCCAAAAGTACATTCAAGAACAGCGTTACTGGTCACTAGTTCGCTCATCAAACCTTCTTATGAATTTATAAAACCATCAAGATCTACTTTAAACCACTCTTGCATAACTTCCGATTCAAGAGTGCCTCTTTGTTGTTGATAAGAAACCAGCTCATTAAAATTGAGCGCTTGCAACTTAACAAAATTTTCGAATATTTTTGGTAGATAAAGCGTAGGTTCAAATTCGCTCAAACTTAGCTTAATATCATCTAAAATCAAAGCGGCACGATCAAACTTTTTCTCATGAACCATTCGCTCAAATGCCGCAATTTTCTTAAGTAAAAGTGTCATGTGATAAGATGCTTCATAACCCTTAAAGCTTTTTATATAGTCATCTGATTGAAACCCAGCCGTTAAGTCATTATCTTCTTCTAGTGCCATCAAAAGCGAATCAGCTTCACTATTTTCAGTCTCTGTTGCTATCAGTGCAAGTGGACGAGCGACCATCGTTTTGAGAGCCCTTAACCATGAGTCTATTTTATTCCATTGATCAATGATATTGACTGCATTATCATTCACTTTCTCGGTAAGATTTACACAAAGTCTTGCTCCAGCTTCCAAAATAAGTTTAATTTCTTCTTCACTGATACTTGCATACCATTGTTGCCAAAGTGACGAATTTTTCTTTTCTTCATAAGTAATTTTTTTGAAAATTTGTCGCATCATCCAGCTAAGACTTTTTTCGAAATTTTGCTCGCGATTAGCAATAGGACCAATTGCTTCAAAATTATCTGATAAAAGATTATTAAAGCACTGTAAAACCTCATAAAGACTAGCGAAACTATTATCTAACCAATACCCGTAAAGATAATAACAAATCATTCTAATATCAAAAATATTTTCCTCAAACAGCTCTTCTATCAAAGTGATTGCTAAAATAAAATTTTCTTCTTGCACATAACTAACAATACCATCATAACGAGGGTCTACAGAGTCAAGGCCAGGATTATCCGTAACAGGTAAATTCCCCTGTAATAACAAAATACTCATAGTTTTTAATCCTCGATAAACATCAATTTAAATGTCCAGTAAATATTCTAATTCGCCTATACTGAAATTCGTCACCACCCAGTATATTTTCATACCCTAAATAACTATTTTGCTTCAGACTAAGCCAAGTTTGTTGAGTACCGATAACGAGCCATATTTCAATATATAAATCAGCACTTGTGAATAGTGGACATATTAATTTCTCAAATCGATTCTCAATTTCTCGTGGCCACGGTTCATTATTAAACTCGTCTTCATCTGTTATAAGTGTTATTCGTTTTCCAAGAACTGGTACATGTTTAATCTTACCGAATATGGATTGAAAACCCAAGTGCGCTTTTCCTAGAATTGGCGAACCTAAATCAAAGGTTTTTTGTAATGAGCATTTTTCAACTCTTACTTGTAACTCTGGAAATACAAGTTGAAAAAGCCAATGTAAAGTAATAGTACAATTTAGTCTCAACGTCCGAACTGCAGTCCTTTTACGAACCTCCCAACTCTGAAAAGTAATTTTATCAAATTCAGGATAAACTGCTAACAACAAACGGCGTAACACCCTATCGTCGAAATAGCCAAAAAATTTAACAAATTTTTGTGCATCAATTGTTCCATTTTTTACTAACTTAAAAAAATAATCCGGAAGTAATGATTGTCCTCCGAGCAACCCTAAATTAAGTGTAATAACCACCTTTTTTGGATTATTTTGAAATTCAATTCCTTCAATTAAACGCGATTGGGAACTGCACGTAAAATGACTACAAAAAAAAATCTCATCTAATTCATAACCAAGATAGATTAAAAGCATTAAAATACTAATTGGATCAAATCGCCAAATATACTTAACAATTTTAGCTTCTATCGAAGACATCATTTGTCTATTCGTGAAAGTTCCATAGCCCAAAGCAGTCCATCCAATTGGTCTAGCATTTCGAGAACTATTGTTTTTTCTTTATCATCAATGGTTAACTTTTGTTCGCTAACCGAAACTATTTGACTAATTTTGTCATTCAATTCATCTAGCTTTACGGATAATCTAGACCTATCAATATAAAATTTATTGATTAGAAAAGTAAGTTCGTTAAACTTTACAGATATCAATGAATCGGGTTTATTATAAGATACATCAAATGCCGATTTTGATGGTGAGTGCCAGTTTTCCTGTAAGTTACTGATGGAAAACAAAGCATCCAATCGTGACTCTGATTTTTTACTTTTCATACATAAGGTTTCCACATGCTTCCAATAAACAGGAGTATAAAATAAACGCCTGATAACAATAAAGCAGCACATAGATAATAAGAATAATTAGGGATTCGAAAAAAAAATCGTTTTGATGGCGTACGAATCTGAGTTGAATTTGATTGTAATGGGTATAGCACAATATGTTTACTTAGTTTTTTAATATACTCAGCAATTGTCTGTGGATAAACACTATAACGCCCCAAAAAACCATCTCTTAAACAGAAAAAGTATATTTCATAAACCAGCGGCAAGGTTTCTGGCTTAGTTAATAAATCATCAAGTAAGTCATAAAATACATCACCGGCATCATCTATTTTATAGAACTCTTCTTGAAAAGAAGGCCAATTCAGTTGATCACTTGTTATAATTAATCTTCTAA
>CAMDOP010000432.1 GCA_945903675.1 Crenothrix polyspora | reverse complement strand
ATGTTTTAGAGGGGATGTTTTCGCCAAGTAAACAAGGTTCTATTCTTGAGGGTGATTCAGTAATTATCATGCCGATCTCTTACTTATAGTAAGCCATTAAAATATATTGATTATATCATTCTATACTACACGTTTTTGCCGATTATCATGCCGATTATAAAAAATACATTAATCTTATGATTTATAATAATTTTATTTTGTTTAATGCTAATTATTTGCCGGTGTGTTTTATTAGCAAAAATGCACCAAATATTTCCTGGCCACTATATACCAATATGATCAGTTCAAAACAAAACCTTGCTGAGCAGGAAATGATCAGTGAATTTATGGTTTATGCGCGCAGATTGGAACGGACTACACCATTAAAGCTGTATACTACTAAGTGTAAAATTAGTCATCAGTTTTTTATTTTATAAATTTGTAGTAGATTAGAGCTTAGCGATATCTGTGGCGAATAGATTTTTAAGTTCTATTATTATGATCGTTGTTTCTTAAATATTTACCTTTACGCGTCACCCGATCGAAACTGAATACATGTTCCCTAGGGCTTTCATGACAACGCCCAACCAAGCGGCGCGGGTAATCAGGCGCACCTTCTTCAAGATAAAGGGTTGCTCCGCAGAGCGGACAATCGGCGGAATAACGAACCAAGCGAATGAGTCTTAACTCGCCATCTTTTAGTAACTCGAATTGTGCAGACTTTTCCTTGAAGTTGATCAATAGATCATGTGCAAGTACGATACGGTCGTCGAATAAACGTATCGAAGGTCTGATAACCACCGTCCAGATCAGATAAGGAATACCAAAAAGACTTAAAAGCAGCATCAATTCACGGATGGTGACAGGATGGGGGATTGAAGATGAAATCCAACCAACGTAAGAAACAGCGCTTATGCTGCCACCTATCAATAACAGCCAGCCTATTATCACCCAGACAGGCCAACTCCTTAAGTGTAGCTGGCCATTTTTGAATAACCATTTCGCAATCCAAGCCGTTTCTATTTCTCCATGTGATGAGATTTCATAATGGGCTTGATGTTGTCCGGTGACTTTATCCTGTTGCGCCTGAAAAGTTTGTTCCTTTGGGCTTATTTCCGGCAAAGGCATCGCTTTGATAAAAAAAGTAGTTACATTCCCTGGGCCGCCTTTAGTGCTTAGACGCACTGGTTTTGGATAAACCTGCAAACCTTGTTGCCTCGCAAATTCAATAATCCGGGGTTCTCTGGTTTGCCAGTAATCCGTAAATGAACCCGACCAATCAATCCATTTTTTAGCGTCGGCAGGTTTAAGTATTTCATCTGCTGCAGCCACTAATTCATCGGCGGTAAAGCGCCGCTTATGGTCATCAAAGTCCGCTTTCTTGAGAGACTCATACGCTAAGGCACGTAATATGCGGTGGGGTTTCTCATCACTAACTTCTTTATTAAGCCAATCGATTAGGCATTGAATTACCTGGCGCATAAACCACCCTTAACCCAGTTACGGGTAGTTTGTATCTGGTTATCGGAAAATATAGCCATAGAATTGAGTCTTCCATAACTTAGCTTTGAGGTAAATATCGATATGCGCTCAGTTTACCATTGTGATATTCGAAAAAAACAAATCATCCACTTCGGGATTTTTTTAGTACTCTGCAATCCTACGCACGGCAAAGCTTCTCGCGGTTTGTGCCCCCATACAGCAACCTTTCGTTCGGGACAATAAAGATACTTGCTCGTAGCATAACCCACTATCGTTATTTACGCAGAGAAAACATTATGCCGACCTTGGACCAAGATCTTACACAGTTGAATTTTGAATACCTGATACTAGCCCGCGAATGTGCCAGAAACAATCCTATGGAAGCAGCATGGCGATTCGGTGTTGAGCGAAAACAGATAGAAGAGATTGCAGAATTTTCCGTAGAAAAAATCAGAGAGCTATCTGGTATCGCTAGAACCGTGATTACGCTAATGCCGATGAATACGCCAAAAAACGTGTCCTTGGCAGCGCACGCTGCCTTACTGACATCAACTCAGGAGGCTAAATGATGCAAGTGTACTTAAACAGTACGTCTAGCATGGGCTATGAATTGAGCCTTGCTGAGACGCTTTTTAAATTGGGTGCTAGACCACCGATTGTGCGTTCGCTCTGCCATATCGGCCCCAAAACAGCGATACGTCTTTATAAGGCTATCCATCAACGCTCACCTAAACAAGGTATGCTGCCTTATGATCCCTATTGGATAGTCCGTTCATCGGTGCATGACCTACATGCCTCAATCTTTCTTGGACTTATCCACGATTTATCACAGCAGCAATGCCAATCTGATCTTAGTGCAGAACGGTTCATTACAGCCTATCAATTGTACTGCAAGATAGTGGCTAATAACCCTCGGCCCAGCAAACTTGAAGCGGGTGCCCCACAAGCTATTTTGTTAGACATCAATCGTGCTTGGCAACAAACAGGGCAATTCAAGTCTGGCGACATAAGATTGGTAGGGTGCGAGAAGTGTCAGGCTCGTCATGTGGTGCTCAACAAAATACCTAAACCCTTTCAGCAATGCCCGATTTGTGATGTCTGGGCTGATAAGACTGGGCGTCGCCGATGGACGACAGTCAAACTCAAGCCGAAACAAAAACCTTAATAAAAGTTAACTCATACGCTGCTGACATTTTATAACGGCCAAGGAGAACGTTTGTGTACCTATTTGTTAAAAGTATTACCGATTTAAAATCCCCTCAACCTTATCACGGCAAAAACCTCGCGAGGTTGGCTCGTGAATGTTTTGCTAATCGTCAAGCGCTGACCGTTGATTTTGAGGGTGTAGATAGCATTAGCTTGGGATTTTTTCAGGAATTATTTCTACCTTTGGTCGCGGAGTTTGGCGCTGACTTTCTACGTAGCCATTTAAAAATTGCCAACGTAACTCCCGGTATAGAGGCGATCATCAAGTCGGCCTTTAATAAAGGTGATGATGCCGATCAATGTACATTGGTTCATAACAATCAATGTGACATAGAAATTTATGAGCTGAATCTCGCTTGGCTGATAAAGGCTAGAGAATTGGCTAGGGAAAATCCAATTCTAGCAGAAGTTACTATGGGTATTGGCGATATAGAAATGAGCTCAGCTCTCAGTCATTTATCCATTAAAGATATTCAGCGTATTGCCCAATCAGGTTGGTTATGTTTTTCACCACGATTTACGACCCACTTCATTCAAAATATCAACGCCCAATCGCATGAAGTCGTCGACGTGCTTCTGGGTCTACTCAATTCATAATGTAGAGGTAGAAAATGTTAAAGACTGCGCATCAACA
>CAMDOP010000431.1 GCA_945903675.1 Crenothrix polyspora | reverse complement strand
CTGCGCATTGGTGACTTCAGTTGTATCCATCCAGAAGGGACCAACTTTGACCTGATGAACAGGGCGTTCATCAGGACGAGACAAAGCCTTGTCACTGCCCATCAAAAACTCCCCACCGGGAATAAAGACCATACCTTCTGGTGCGAGATTTATTTGCGATTTACTTTCAACAGACTTAGCCCCAAAAGCTAGCTCAATCAAGCCGATCTCTAGTGTTATTGACAGTAAGAATCCAATCAAGAACCTCACAATTAACGACTTAAAGACAACTCGCCTGTTATACTTTTTCTGAATGATGGAAATCATTTTAGTATTTCCCCCAATCCTATTACCTTGCAACCCAATCTAGAGTGGTACCATTAGGATGATTGGCATTACTCGATCTACAATGCGTGCCCAAATTATTTTGTATAATTTGTAAATCAGCATTATCAGTCAGGCCATCGAGATTAAAGTCATACCAGCTTGATAAGCCTCCACCGTTAGGTGTAGGGGTAGGTGGTGCACTTTTTGATTGGAATTTTCCCCAACCCTCAATATCCTTCCGATTCACTATGCCATCCAAATTACCATCACCATCACATTGCCTAACATTCTGAAGAAGTGAATTCAATTTATAATTTAATACGTTGTAATTTCTTTTTTGTTCTGCTGTTAGTGCACTCATACCATTCACCAGTAAATTACTCGTACTCAAATCAATTAAGGGTGTAGGTGTAGCCTGATTAATTGCATATAATTCATTAGTTTGATTGTCTACACACGCATTAGTAGTGGCATCATAGTCTTTAGTATAAGTACGCACATTTTTATAATTGTCATTACGAATAGCTAAACTCGCTTGAGCATTGATATGAGGAATAGGGTCGTTGCTGTTATTTTTTTTATAAACAGCAACGTCACAACAATTTGTTAAAGGAACTGGACCTACTAGATTTTGGTCATCAGAATCAACAGCTCCTGGCCCCCACCATACACCACCATTATCATTACATACGCCCTTAGTAGGCGGCATATTTGTGCAACTAGTACCAGATGTGCTTGAATTTACACAAGGTGGATTGATCCCTCCATCAACTTGTATATTCTGATCAAATTGAGCAAAATTGTAATTTCGAATACTATTTTTATTCGGATTTTTCAGATAAGGCAGCATCGAAACTGAGTCAATTGTCCAAGGCACATTTTTTCGAACCGGAATGCCAGCAATCTCTCCAACCAACTGATAAATGTCCACTATATTGGTCATATGCTGAACATCCCGATTAGGACTATTGACTAGAGGTCCAGAAATAATTAACGGTGTCCAAACCCCAGTCTGGTATGAAGTCCCTTTTGCTCGGCTTGCATCGAATGGTGTTTTGACCACAGTACCCAATGACCCATTATCACCAACAATGATAACCGTAGTATTAGTATTACTAGGATGGTAGTTTAAACTTCCATCAGTATTATATTTAGCTAAATTAATGTTAACCAATAGCCTACCAATGTCTGTGTCCATCGCTTCAATCATTTGATCACTTAACGTCGGCTGGATAGTGCTGTCAGTGCAGTCATATCCATTAGTGTCTAAGCTTTGAGTGGTAGATGAAAGTAATGGATAAGGCGGTTGTTGAAGTGGGGTATGATCTGTAGGAAAGCTGACAGTAGCCATCCATGGTTTATTTTTTGAGGCTTTATTATTGATCCAATCGATTGCTCCGTCAACCGTACCAGAACTACGGTAAGTTCTTGCACGAGAGTCAGTTGAAAGCAACTGAGTAACAATTCCATGGTCATCAATAATCATTGGCGACACTGAATGAGCGCTCATTAATGAGAAATTGACGTTGGCAGGGGGATTAGTTGTGCAAGTAGCCTCAGGTATAAAAATGCCACCACTATCCCTGCAAATGCGTCCAGCCGGGTTTAGCTGGGTTGTTGTTGTCATGTTCTGACATGAATTATTAGGGGCATAACACGCGCCTGTATCTGCACCGCCAGCATGATTAGCTCCTGGAACAAATCCACATGTATAAGTATTGCCATTACCACCACTGCCACCAGCCCCACCTGCTGTAGTATCAATAGATTGTGGGTCACCAGTATCATCTGAAAATCCATAAAAGTAGTCCCAACCTAAAGCTGAGGCCATTGAAAAGGTATAAGGATTGTTTTTTCCGGGTAATGCAATGTGAAATTTACCAAACAATGCATTTTGATAATTTGCTTTTTTTAGCAACTTTGGCGTCGTGATATCGTAAGATGAAACCATTGAATTGGATAAATCAGAATTACCAATTGCATTAAAAACATTACTTCTTGCTGAAAATCGTCCATTAAAAATGGAAGCACGGCTGGGAGAGCAAGCTGGCGAGGACCAATTATTACGGAAACGTATGCCTGCTTGAGCAATCTGATTAATGTTCGGCATAGGTATAGGACTTGTTCCTCCATAACCAAAAGATGACATTTGATCAATACCGAGATCATCAATAATGATTAATAGGATATTTGACAGAGGGTTTTTATTTTTTTGATCTGCTGAGCAGGTGCCTGTAAATATCAACAAACATACCGATAAAAATAGTTGTTGCTTCAATTTCATTTTTCTTTATTCCTTAAATCAATCTTGACGATCATTTGAAAAATTCTTTGTACTTCTGCCTTATATACTAAGCATTCAGCATGCCCTAGGGCTGTCAGCGACTAACAATATTCGCTATCTATCTATCTATTTACAAAAACTTAACGTTATACTAAACAACTTTATAAGCAAGTCAATCACTCAATGCCTTAGGTGTGCCATTTACCTTCCATAAATGACTTACCCAGTCAGGTATAATTCCTCAATGGATTGGTGTCCAAAATTAACTCTGAATTTACAGGCCTTATAAATACTATGATCAATTAAAAATAAGGTATGACTAAATAAGACACAGCGACAAAATAACAGATACCCGTGTAGCGGCACAACAGTCTATGCGTGTGGCGTTTTTCGCCACATCGTGGTAAATATTTGACCAAGCTGCTATTGGGGAGACAAGGACTATCAGACTTGTGCTCCAAAGAAAGCTCCGGCACTTATTGATAAGGCGTATTATTTCCGAACTGCAATTCGCCACGAATGTCTGGTTCAGAGAAGCCTAAATTCATATTCGTATGGCTGGTTTGAGTCGAAACCGGCCAATCAATGTGAGTTGAGACTTCTCAGCTTTTGTTAAACGGGTTTAGTCGCCCGAAAATGTCTGCTGTCTCATCTAGCCACCCTATTATCTTCATGTCTGATGATAAAGATTTCGGTGGGGAACTCATCAAGCTGTC
>CAMDOP010000430.1 GCA_945903675.1 Crenothrix polyspora | reverse complement strand
CTTCGTTATAAACAAGCCTATTTAGGGATTTTATGGGCAGTTTTAAAACCCATTATGTTGATGTTAATATTTACTCTGGTCAGAAGTTTTGTAGGGATTGAAACCGGGGACATCCCCTATCCTATACTCACTTTTGCGGCATTACTGCCGTGGGTTTTTTTTCAGGAGTCTGCTTCAGAGGGAGTCAGTAGCGTTACCTCCAATGCGTCCTTAATTAAAAAAATATACTTCCCCCGAGAAGTATTCCCCATCACCGCCATGGTCACCAAAATAGTTGAGTTATTCATCAGCTTTTTTATTCTGGCGGGAATGATGATTTACTACAAAATGATGCCCTCAATTTATGCTTTATGGGTTCCCGCCATTATTCTTTACACCATGATTGTCGCCCTCACCATCAGTTTTTTTGGTGCGGCTATTAATGTGTATTATCGGGATATGTCTCAAGCCTTGCCGATAGCGTTATCCTTGTTAATGTATGGCTCCCCGGTTATGTACCCGCTTAGCCTGGTCTATCAAAAATTGATTGTGGGACAGGCAGCCGGCAAATGGTCAAATGATTTTTATACCCTTTATACACTCAACCCGCTGGCGGGAATTATTGATAGTTTTCAACGGGTATTACTCAAAGATTTACCACCCGATTTTAACGCACTATACCCTGGACTGATTCTGACATTAACGATACTTCCCTTTAGCTATCTGTTTTTTAAACGCGCGGAAAACTGGTTTGCCGATGTTATTTAACAACCTACTTTTTTGAGTATAACAACAGTCAAACTCTCTAAAATTAATCGTATTAATAAAATAAGTCAGCCATGCCAATCATAGAAGTCAGCCACTTAACCAAAGAATACCAACTGGGGCATATCACTAGCCTTAAAGAAAATGTATTCAATACATTTAGGCGTTTGGGCGGCAAACCCATACAGCAACGGGAAGACTTTAAAGCCCTGGATGATGTCAATTTTACGATTGAAGAGGGCGAGGTGGTCGGCATTATCGGCCATAACGGCGCAGGAAAAAGCACCTTACTCAAACATTTGGCCAACATCAGCAAACCGACTAAAGGCAAAGTCATTGTGCGTGGCAGCATCGCGCCTTTAATTGAAGTTGGTGCCGGAGTAAACCCGGAATTGACGGGCCGAGAAAATATTTTTCTAAATGGCGCTATTTTAGGGATTCCCAAAAAAATAATTCAGCAAAAACTGGATGAGATTATTGATTTTTCTGAGTTGGAACAATTTATTGATACGCCAGTCAAGCGTTATAGTTCCGGCATGACAGTTAAGTTAGGCTTTTCCATTGCAACGAGTATGGAAGCGGACATATTAATTGTTGATGAAGTGTTGGCTGTGGGGGATTTGGCCTTTCAGCGTAAGTGTTTCGACCGGATGGAAGAATTAATAAAGCGACAAGGTAAAACAATACTCTTAGTTAGTCATAACATACGGCAGATTCAACGTTTGTGTCACCGAGTAATTTTGCTTGATCATGGAAGAATCAATATGGAAGGCGATCCCCAGACAGTTTGTGACAGCTTTTATGAACAGAATGACAAAAGAATCAAAGCTAACATTGATCACGCTCAGTACCGCGCTGAAGGTAGCGGTGAAATTGAACTGGTGGAGTTATATTTTCTGGATCATACGGACCGAAAAGTTGAAAGTCTTTTGTATAATCAAAATTGTTCAATCCATTTTAAAATCCATGTACTTCAAGAATTAGAAGAAGTGACTTTTGGTTTCGGCTTTCATACCACAGACTTCTTATACTTAACCACCCACAACAGCGAAGAACAACTTAATATCAACCGCCTACCCATTGGAGATCATGAGATTGTCTGCAAAGTTAACCGGTTACCACTCCTGCCCGGCATCTATTCAATCCGATTTGGCATAACTGCCGGTCAAGCGGCGCGGACAATTTTTTTTGGTGAAAGCCTAAAGCATTTCCAGATATTCGGTGATATACCTATTACGATACGCGATGGATTCTTCGCATTGGATGCTCGTTGGAAGCAGAAAAATATCAAAGTTACAGAAAATACCCGTCATTTCAACGATCGAGACCTAACTTCATGACTATTTCTCGACACACCTGTCTTATTTGTAACGCTGAGGATAACCACCCGACATTCGTTGTACGCGAAATGATGTTCGGAACACGCGAAACCTTTGAATATTTTCTATGCAATGAATGTGACTGTCTCCAGATAGCCGATATTCCATCGGATCTATCCAAATTTTATCCCACAACCTATTACTCATTTAATACTCAATCCTCTCCTCCAAGAGATGAGTCCGCGATCCGGAAATTTTTGGAACGCCTAAGGGTTGGAAATGCACTATTTGGTCGGGGCTTTAAGTTTGCAAAACTCGCGAGCTATTTAGTCAACTTCCCACCTCAGCTAAAATCGATTGGCCCATGGTTAATAAAATGCCATATCCAGTCTTTTAACGCCCGAATCCTTGATGTTGGTTGTGGATCATCGTCGTGGTGGCTTAATGATCTGAAAACGCTTGGATTTCACAACCTTTTAGGTGCTGATCCCTATATTGAATGTGATGTAAAAAGTGGAGGGATTTCCATTCTAAAAACAGATATTCAAAATATTTCCGATAAATTTGATCTAGTAACATTGCACCATTCATTTGAACATATCCCAAATCAAGCGGAAACCCTAAGAGCTATTCGCTCCATTTTAAAACCGGATGGATTCTGTTTAATTCGAATTCCCCTATTATCTTCTATGGTCTGGGAGAAATATGGCACAGATTGGGTTGAACTTGATGCGCCTCGGCATTTGTATCTTCATTCGCTCAAGAGTATAAAACTTTTGGCAAAAAAAGAAAGTTTAGAGTTAGTCGATTTTTTCTGCGACTCAACTGAATTTGAGTTTTGGGGCAGCGAACAATATCGCAGAGACATCTCGCTTATGGCGGAAGAGTCATTCGCTATTAATCCTTCAAAAAGTAACTTTACCTATCGTGAAATGGCCGAATTCAAGAAAAATGCAGAAGAAGCCAATAATGTCGATCAAGGTGGTCGCGCTTGTTTCTTTTTGCAAGCACGATAAGTTCGTACTGAACATAGTCAAATGCATCAATATCTCGTAACTCGAACTGGAAATCTCAGTATGTCTGATCCATTAGTAAGTATAATCATGCCCGTTTACAACGGAGAGCGATACATTTCAGAAGCAATTGAAAGCGTTTTATCGCAGACATATCAAAATTTAGAATTGATTATTGTCAATGATGGTTCTACTGATAATAGTAAAACGGCAATAGAGTCTTATCTACAAGAT
>CAMDOP010000429.1 GCA_945903675.1 Crenothrix polyspora | reverse complement strand
CATTCTTTATCAGAACAACAAAATATCTATCAATCCAGCACGGCTAGAGCTATGTTTTATGGCGCTTTAACCACAGCCTCGAGTTTTGCTGGCTTGGCTTTTTCACCGCATGAAGGCATTGCCAGCATGGGCTTGGTGATTACCATAGGCATCTTTTGGATTATGGTGTGTACCTTTGTGGTATTACCCGCGATTAGTAAATTGGTTTTGAAAGATAAGATTGCGTAAGGGTGTTAAGTTAAGACTGGAGTGCAATAGCTGAAGCTATTGCACTCCAGTATTTATACAGTTATATCGTTCCCACGCTCCGCGTGGGAATGCATCCTGCATCGCTCCAGCGATGCGTGACGCATAGCGTCACTGCGGCATTCCGGAATTGGAGCATATGGAAACGATAAAAAAGCTTTCATTACTGTTTTGTCAGGTCTTAAATTGCTAGCCACAAATTCTAGCTAAACCACTAATTTTCGTATTGGCTCACTAAATTCGGTAGTACCATCGGGCGTTACAGACGCTACCCGAAAATAATAATAGCAACCAACAACAAGATTGCTTACCACATAGGTAGTCTGAGTCACTGTTGCCAATACCTCCCAGTCACTGTCAGTGGCAGGCAGTTTATCTTTACTCCATTGAATAATATACGCACCCGCTTTTTCGTTAGCTTTATAATTTATTTTAACACTGCCACTATGATCACCATCATTAGCTGTTATAGGTGCTTTAACTCTGGGAGCTAAATCTTTGGTAGCCTGAAAACCAGCACTTAAGATAATAGTTTCATCACCATCAGCTATCATATCTACATAATGAGCTAAGCCTTTAAACATTTTATCTATCGCTAATTCAGTGTCGTGCATAACAGAGACAGCTAAATGACCGCCATCACGGGCTGTTAAAATAGCGGCCTCAAATTTATCGAGTGCAGTGTTTAAATCTGCTAAAGCTATTATCGGTGTGGGAAACAAGGCATTTCCCGTAACTTTAGCGACTACATTACGGTAATAGCTGGCCTTTTCGGCAGGTGCTATTAGCGCAAAGCTTAATAATACTTTTTTCATTTGGATCACCTTAAATTAGAAACAACACGACACTATCGGTTAGGTGTACTAATGCTATAAACAATATGATGTACGAAAAAGACTACGCACTGGTTAAGTCGACTATGAATAGCCTTAGACTTGATTTCCTGGTAGTCATCATTATTTTAACAATGTATTTATTATATAAAATCTAAATGTAAAGCAGATAAAGCTTTTGCAGTTGCGTACCTTAAATAATTAACGCAACTCATTGTCACCTAACATAGTTAACTAGGTCAAGAAATTATTTAATTAGTTTATTAGCGTTCAATTTAAGGTGGGGTAGATTGAGATTAACTATTTACTCTTAGAAAGAGTATTTGCTAGAGCAGGCAAAGGGCTCAAGGCGAAAGCTTAAATTTAGCATCAGTCCTGCCCTAAGTTGTTAGATAGTTTATCTTGCTAACGTTAGCTAGCCCTATCATTACTTGAATAGGTCTAGCAAGCGTTGAATCGCCCTATAACTGCTTGAATAGGTCTAGCTAGCGTTGAATCGCCCTATAAGTGCTTGAATAGGTCTAGCTAGCGTTGAATAGCCCTATAAGTGCTTGAATAGGTCTAGTCAGCGATAGATATTCCGTACAAATTAAACCGCCGTACGGCCGTTTAATAATGGTGAAAAACGCTTATTTAACATGACATCTTATCTGATTTACCCAGCATTTGAAGCTTTAAAAGCCATCAATTTATTTATGCGAGCCTGTATAAAACATAATACGGCAGTATGGACTGAAGACATTGATATGGCGCCAAAAACTTGTATTTAGAAAGCTCACCGTACAAAGTTTAATCGGAGAGCAAGTAGCTTCGATGAAGTAAAACGGAATCGAGGAATTAGATTATACACCATGCTATTGAACGGCCAATTGACTGTTAGTTAGTCGTGTAAACAATGCAGCTAGTAGAGTGAGCTAAAACTTGAGCTATTAAAACCAAAGCCCAGCTGCGAAAACTGCAGTCACGGGTTGGCAAGTGTCTAGTTGCTTGCCCATTCGTGGATAATACGATAAGCAATATGCCGTAATTATAGTCAGATGCTACAGCGTTGGTGGGTATCTGATCCATGAAAGCACGAACTCGTTTGTTAATCTAGGTTATTAGATGTCCGGTAACGCCCCATAGCTGACATTCAGCCCATATTCCCGAATGGCAACTTTCCCTCGTGAAGCGGACAGTCGATTTCTAGCGAATCAACTGGTGCTTCCTCCTGGCCTTGGTATTATGAAAAAATGGATAATGCAATTAGCTAGAGGTGGTGAGGTCCCAAATTGATAAAGCCATACGCTACCACAACCGGCCAGCCAATAAACATGGCTTCAAAATCGACTTATAGATGTTGAAGGAAGATTGGCACACTTAGCTTAAAGGACGAGTAACCAGGATGGACTAGTTGTTGGCTGTAAACTATATCAATCGGGAGATTTATGTTTCCGAACAGATATAGAATTTTTTTCAAAACTATTTTTTGTTCCTGCCCAGGATAGGATATAGGACGGTGAGCCCATACGATACCTTTCTTAGCCTAAGTTAAAACAAAGTCTCATGTTTGAACATATCTAAAAACTGTTCTAGCATTTTTTCAATTTCATTAGGTGAATCACTAAAAAAATCGGAAATGGGTCGTTGCCAAAAGTCAGAAAAACCCTCAACTACTTCTACGTTTTCATCGTTGATTTTATTGAATCCCATCGTCCAATTTGGAAAAGAACGCTGTTCTATTGGCTTTTTATAAATAAGCTTTACTTTGTGGTGTCTTGAATCTTGTTTAATGATCTTAAACCTCTCATTAACGATGGCTTCTTCGCCCTCCAAAATCTGAATGAAAAAAGGATCAAGGTAAAGCAATATCCCACTGATATTTTTCCTTTCATTTTTTAATCTTGATTTTTTAAGCAAATCTTTTAAGTTGTCATCGGACATTTTTTGATTTGCAACACTTGTATAAACTAGACAGTAAAGTGACATTGTTTAAATTCTCCTGATTACTCAGGCTATAAATGTGTGGTTTATTTGCAATTTTTACTGAAGCAAGAAAGTTATATAGCTTGGTGATTAAAAGGCTGCAATACCATCTCACTTACGACACCGCTGCTGGGCTGCTGACATAAGAACCAGATGGCTTTGGCAGCGTCTTCTGCTAGGACCAATTTTTCACGTTGGACTTTCAGGTCAATGGTATCCCAAAAAGGCGAGTCTACCCCGCCAAGATATAAATTGGTAATACGAATGTCGGTACG
>CAMDOP010000428.1 GCA_945903675.1 Crenothrix polyspora | reverse complement strand
TACAATGCAGATTTTTTTCATTTTAATTCACCATGCTGGAACCGCTTTTTATAAGCTTCAACCAACCTCCTTAAACCATCTTCCATTGATATAACATGTTGATACCCTAACTCCTTTTGAAGGCGTAGTATCGGGTATAAGGAGCGGCTAATCAGCGCATTCACTCTAGATTTTATACGACGAAAACACGGCAACCTGCCTAATATAGCGACTAAACAATAAGTAACCACTTCAGGAATCCTCAGCCACCTAGACTTACGACCCATTTCAGCGGCTATTACTTCGACAAAATATTCTAAAGTGCAGTAATCAGAAATATTAAATACTCTACCCCTTGCTGACGGCATCGTTCCGCAACGTATCAAACCCTCTACTACATTGTCGACATGAATATAGTTTGCCGATGCACTTGGCTTGCCGATATAAAAAAATAGTCCGCGATCTATAATGTTAATCATGTTAAACAACGACTGATTCGTCATTCCTTCCCCAAAAACATTAGACGGCCTCAAGATAGAGTAAGTCATTAATCCACTCTTACTTGCCTGTATAACAAGCTCGTCGGCTCTGTTTTTCGTAATTTCGTACTCTCCAACTGGACTAGGTATAGTTTCCTCGGTCACAATACGAAGCGTTTTAGTAAAGCCTTGTGGAGGACCATAGACACCAACACTACTTAGTTGCACCCAGTGTATCTTTTGGCCAGAATGGGCCGACTCCTCTAATGCTGCTTGAAGCAGGCGCTGCGTCCCATTAACATGTAACAAATGCATAGCTTCAACATTACTAATTTCTCCGGCACAGTGAAATATAAGCTCACAACCTACCAAAAATTGATCGAGTGGACAGTCCGACAAAGTCAAATCACCTATCACCACCTCGACGCCGTTGGGGAATAAAGATTCTGATCTACGCGATAGTATTCTAATGGAATATCCTTGTCGAATAAGCGCGTCAACTAGGCGCCGGCCAATAAATCCATTTGCCCCTGTAACACAAACTTGAAGGCCTTTCATGTTAAGAGATGATAACTTTCTTTGCAAAACCATCGCGCAACCCTAAAAGATACCCATGAATTGGCTCAAAAGATCGCGCGGAATACGACTGGAGCAAAGCCTCTAAGAACATACCAAATAGCAACCAAGTTAACGCGAATTTAGCCCATTGCCAGCCTCGTCTCTTTTTGAAATAAACAATACACTCAGTTAATTTACGTCGCTGCCTCGGGCCTAAAACTTCACGATTAACGGGCGAGCAATGATGTTCAAGGCGTGCGTTAGGGTTGATAAATAACAGAGGACCAAAGTGTCGAGCAACCCGAGTCGAGAAATCGATATCTTCAAACATGTGAAAACCATTAGCAACATCAAAGGAAATTGACTTAAAAACATCTCGACGCCACGCGGATAAGCCACCTTAAAGCATTTCACTTAGAATCAACTTATTCCCACGCCCGATAAAACGACCATAAAGACCAACACGCTTATCCATAAAGATTCCACGATGGAAAATCTTGAACAAAAGTTCATACAAAGCAGTTTGTTTCGGTGGATTTGTAATAATGCCGCAGCAGCCAATCATTTCAGGCTGATTAATAAACCCCAGCTCTATCTGATCAATAAAGTCAGGCTCTAAGATTACATCATCTTCAAGAAAAACAACAATGTCAGTATTACTATGATTAACACCCACTCTTTTCGCATCCACTAATCCAGATACATTTTTATCATAAATGTAAATAAGGTGAGTTTTTGAATTTTTGAATTTTTCTTCTATTATTAATTGCGAGTCATTTGAATTACTTTGATCAACAATTACTAAGGTGCTCGGTAAAATAGTTTGATTAATGACTGAATTGACTGCTTTTAATAAATCAAAATGCCGGTTTTTTGTTGGTATAACAGCACTTATAGAAATGTGTTTTTTAGTCATAATGTTAATTTAGTCTTTTTAAGAAAAACAAACTTTAAGTAATTACTTACCAATAATAGGTAAGTAATTAATATAATTATTACCCCCGCATAGCTATTGAAGTGTACACTTACCAGAAGTGTAATGTATAAAATCCAGTTTAGAAAAACAACCAACAGATCAAAACCAACAATATGACCTGACATTGATAATAATAATATAATAACTATGGTTGTTATGATTGTTGATATTGTTGAGCCTAAAGCTATACCCCCGACACCCATTGTCTGCATCAATAAATAACTTGCCACCACATTAATGATCAAACCGATTGCTGTCACAACTAAAACAGAGATTGTTTGCTTTGATGCAATAGCAAATTTTAGTAATAAAACACTGCATATGAAAAATGGTATTTGAATAACTGCGTACTCCATTACTCTTGAAACCAAAAGTATTTGACCACCCCCTAACTCTCCCCCTGCATAGATAAGCTCGGTTATTGGAACACTCCAGACAACAATAATCATAGTGAATGGAACAGATAAAAGTGTCAACATAATCATAAAAGTCGAAAGCTCATGCTTCGCTTCGGCAATCTTATTACTTGAAATTAAATTAGAAAAGTATGGGAGTATCACAGATGACATCGAAGCACTAAGTATGCCTATTATAAAAAGAACAGCTTTATTGCCTAAATTAAATGCTGAAACTGCGCCCTCAGGCAATGAAATAGCTAACATCGTATCTACTGTTGTTGCGGCAGTGACAAAAAAAGAAGATGCAATAAGAGGGATATATTGCCTTAAAAGAGATTTCGTAAATTTAGAATCGATTTTTATTAAAGATGGCCAAAGTGATACGTGATATTTCTTTAATTTAATTTGAACAAACGCCAAGTTTAGAATTTGTCCAATCAACATCGCTATAATTACAGAATACACACCATAACGGCTACCAAAAACATAAATAGTAAAAATTGTCATAATTGGAACTATAAGCTGAATAGAATTTGAGTAAATAGCATGGCCTTTAATGGTTAGTATCGCATTTCCAAAAATCACAAAACCGCTAAATAATAATATTAGGAGTCCAATGTTTAATAGATAGGAAATATCATATAACTTATTTTTATTGTTGATAAAATTTATGTCAGTAACCAACCCTGAGAAATAAAGAAAGATTAATATACAAATTCCAGTCAGAATAATTAGGGAATATCCTGAAATGCTCGCAATTAATTTGTCCACTTGAAAACTATTTTTTTTTTGTTGAACAAATTCAGAAAATACTGGGATAAACGCACTTCCTAAGGGAATACAAACCACCGTGACAAAAAACATTGGGATAAGTAATGCAATATAAAAACTATCTAATGCATGACCTAATCCAAACGTCTGCGCCATCATCAT
>CAMDOP010000427.1 GCA_945903675.1 Crenothrix polyspora | reverse complement strand
TTGGGCTAAATCATCAGCCCAATTTAGCCCCTTAATTATCGGTTCAGAGCGATGAAAATAGTGCAATTGATGTTTGTGTTTTTTTTGCTGTTGGCAGGTATTGCAACAGTTGATAGTGCGCCCTTATCTGGAAATATTGCGAGAACTCCCCAGCTGACTCGTACGGTCAAAATATTTTCTGAATTGGAAGTTGAATTAATAAACGCGCTCAAAAATAATAATCAAGATACGTTAAAAAACTTGCTGGCTGACGATTTTGAAATGCGACAACCCGCAAAGGCAGGTAACCCAATCCCTTCTGCCGATTGGTTGAAAAATTCTCTAGCGGAAGCCTCGAAGTATACTGCCAATATTGAACAAATGTCAGTACATGATTTGAAGAAAACCGCTATTGTTAATTTCCTTTGGACGCTCGCTTCTGATAACGGGCAGGCGCCATTATTGAAATTTTTTGTTGTCGATGTATGGAGACAAGACGGTAAAAACTGGCAACTGGCAATTCGTTACATCAGTCCAAGTCAAGATAGTAATGTCAAAATCCCTGGCTTTATGCCAAGTGAGCAGGAAATAGAAAAAAGATATTAGACTTGCAACCGCTTGTAGAAGGCGTATCGCTGACATCTCAATAGCTGATAGGTTCATGTTAGATTGCATGGTAGATTCACTATATAGTTTATACCAATAATCATCACATCTATGGTTAGATGCCAGCATCCTGTTTTGTGCTGCGGGTAAATACTTATAAGCAATATCTCGTAGTCTATATAGTTCTATTTCACTGATCAAAATCAACACTCCATGAAAGCGTTATTCATTATGAAAGGATTAACCGGAAACAAGGTAATGAGTCTTGCTTGTCGCTCTGTCGAGCTATCTGGTTAAATTAGATACTATTAGTATGGTATAGCCTATTACTTAACTCCTTGTCTAACGTTAACAATTCCAACTTATGAGTAATTGCCGTTCCGGCAATAATTGCATCAGGTAGTTTTGCCTTATGACATTGCTTAAATATAATAGTGGCAGTCTCTATATCCTCAGTAATCGGCAGGCAAACCATTTTATTAAGTAATGTTTTAATGGCGTGTTGTTCAAAGTTGGTAATGCCTGGAAAACCAAGTAGCTCCATGCGAGTTATGGCGCTATAAGCGCATTCCTCAATAATAACTCATCGATCCTTTAGCAGCATTTTAACCTCTAAGGTTTTTTGGTACATGCCTATGATTATATTGGTATCTAGTAGAAACTTAAGTCCATTCATCACGCATTGCCTTTTGGATGTCCATTGGCGAATTTTTAAATGTAGGTAGCTCTGGTAATGATTCGATTACATCGGCCAATAATTGATGCTTCTCAAGATATTTTTCAACAAGCCGTTCAATTAATTCTGCGCTGGTAATATGCTCTTGTTGCGCCATATCATGAATATGTTCAGCCGATTGATCACTGATTTGTATTGTTTGCATAACTGTAACTCACTTTATAAATTTAATGATTATTGTACAGTAAGATTATTTATAAAATCTGTTGCATAAGAAACTTACCATAATTGATCCTGTGCTAAATAAACATAATCTTCTAAAACTTCTTCCTCGGGTTTGTGGCTACTTTATTAATGCTAACAATATTTTCAGTATCAGGGATAACATGTTGGTGAATGTAGTCGGCAATTTTAAACGTAGCTGATTTTAATGTTTTACCTTCTGGATTGATATAGCCACCGGTTACATCGCCGTCAGTTTGATGGTTTGCCAATGCTTTGAGCAGGCTAAAAGGTATCATGGCGGCCTCCCCAATTGTCAGGAATGTGCGCTTCAAATCATGGCTAGAAAAGTCGGTCCCTGTTTCTTTACACACTTGGGCGATAGGTTTTCTTGGCACATCCATTACGCCATCTTTACCAGCACCAGGAAATACATATTTTCCACTGCCTGTAGTAACATGCAAGTTTCTCAAGTAGGATGTTATTTGCGGTGCAATGTAAGCAGTGAAGTCGCTACTATTCTTGGTGTCTCGGGCAATGAAACAAGCATTTTTAAAATCTATGTCTTTCCATTCTAAATAACGTACATCGGTGTCACGCAGACCTGTATGCAATAAAATCAAAAGATAGACTTTGGCTTTTTCGTTCTGTAAGTTAATCACTGACTCATACCAAGCTTTCAGATTGTCACTAGGGATCATGCGTTTTCTGCGAGTAGGTTTATTCCATAGATTGCCATCACGCAGAACGTCAACAGGATTTATGTCTAGTGCTTTTAGGGCAATGGCGTAATTCAATAGGGCGCGTAATACACGCATTTTATTATCAGCGCCACCGGTAAACTGTTTCCTGCGCGTCAGCACCATATCACGGGTAATATCATTAATAGGTTTATCTAGCCAATCAGAAAAGCCAAAAGGCGAGTTCATTATTTTGGTGTAGTCTTTAATCGAAGCTTCTCGCAGCGCAGACTTATCCTCTAAATATCTGACAAATAATTCCTTCAGGGAGATATTCTTAAAGCGTTGCTTTCGTTTCTCCTCAGTTGGATTCACTCCTTGAGCCAGATCAATTAAAGCAACTTGAGCCATCTTTCTGGCATCATTCACGCTCAGGTCTGGAAATCGACCCAATGTGACACGCCTAGTTTTTCCATCAACTGTTTTTTTAAGAACGACAAAAGATTTATTTCCCGTGTTACTAACTCTGCACAGCAATTTTGGGCAACCTGAATCATAATAATCTTCACGTTCTTTATTAATAGGTAAGGGCAGGTTTCTAACTCTATCTTGAGTGAAGTGAATTGTTTCGGTCATTTGATTTTCTCTAAAGAATCCTGGGCAACTTCTGGGCAACTTTCAATCCAGTTTTTGAGTATTTTAGAGTAATCTTGAGTAAAGTGAAGTATTATTATTTTTATAATAAATACAATTAGTTAATTGTTATTTTATAGCGTTTAAGAGGGGCGTTGAAATGATAGATCGGGTAATTTGTAATCAGCCGGTCAGGAGTTCGAATCCCCTCACTATCTCAAAACAAATCAATTGCTTATCTGTTTTCATATAGGCTTTTTTTGTGTCTGTTGAAAATTAATAGGCTCATAATAGGCATTTGAAATAAATTGCCTATTAAAAAACGAATTAATTCTGTTTTTATCTCGTTTTATCTCGGCAACACCCGCCGATTTTTTAGCATCAATAAAACACCGTCATAACCCTTCCTAATTTAAATCTATTTCCTAAATTCCAGACACACAAAAAAGGCCGGTATCAAACCAGCCTATTCCAGCACAAAAATATTTGATATCCAGTTAATCTCTATCCAATAGCGCCCGATAAATCTC
>CAMDOP010000426.1 GCA_945903675.1 Crenothrix polyspora | reverse complement strand
CACAAGGGGATATCAGGCGGCATAATCAGCGTATAAAGCAGAGAAGATACTAAAAAGCCTTCGTTGACTTCATGGCCACGTACGGTTGCAAATAAAACTTCCCAAATACCACCGACCGCTAGAGTCACTATATATATAGGTAAGAAATATAATGCACCATGCATTAAATTAGAAAATGGATTTAAAGTGCTATAACCAAACAGCGTCATAGGAATACTACGCCAGTTTGCTATCTGCTCTAAGCCCATGGCTTCCATGGCTAAGTTCGCTTGATAACCCGTGTTATACATGGCCATCATTATGCAAAAGAACGTTGCGATAACAACGAAAGTCATGGTGCGCTTTAGATCATTACCATCACGAACATGCGTAGTACCGCGTGTTACATCAGCTGGGGTATAAATAAAAGTATCGACCATTTCATACAGACCGTAATACTTTTCAAGTCGTCCGCCTTTTATAAAGTACGGCTCTACTTTGTCTAAAAATTTTCTAGCCGACATTATCCTTCCTTCTCAATTTTAGTTAAATTCGCTCTCAGCACAGGAGCAAAGTCATGTTTACCTGGATCGACAAATGTAAATAAGGAGACATCTTCTTCATCAAGTTCCAAACAACCCAATAATTGAGCTTGGTCTGAATCACCTATGATTAATGCTTTCAATAACGGTGTAGCTAAAATATCCAGTGGCATAACGGCTTCATAAGCGCCTACTGGAACAATGGCTCTATTACTGCCGTTTTTATCAGTGGTTAAAGGGAAAAGACGATGTTCTTTACGATCAACACTAGATGTATAAACATTCAAGGCAGAATATTTATCTTTACCTGGCACGATCCAACCAAAAAATTCTCTAGCACGACCTTCTTGCAAGGCAGACACTTGATTGCTGTAACAACCTAAATAGGCCGACCAATCGCTTGCAGTGTGTCCATAAAATACTGAGCCTGAGATAACACGACTTTCAACGTCATCTAACAATTCACCCGCAACTAAATCATCAGTATTTGCTCCGACGCGCGTGCGGATCAGTCTAGGATTTTTTACTGTAGGACCTGCCAGAGAGATTACTCGCTCTACATTTAATTTACCGGTAGTAAACAAGGCACCTATAGCAATAACCGCTTGATAATCCAGATGCCATACAAATTTATTAATATTGACGGCATCAAGCAAATGGATATGAGTACTAGGCAAGCCTGCAGGATGTGGCCCTGAAAACTCAGCAACGGTAGCAACGTTAGCGACAGGCATATCAACACCCGTGGCTTTACAAACGTAGAGCTTACCGGCAGTCAAATTAGCCAACACCGTAAGACCATTATTAAAATCGTTAGAACGTGCTCTGATTATGACCGCAGGATCAGCAGCAAGTGGGCGAGTATCAATAGCCGTTACAAAAATCGCACTAGGCGTGCTATCAATCGCAGGCGTCTTGCCGTAAGGGCGAGTACGTAAGGTCGTCCATAAACCTGAGGCCACTAAGTTCTGTTTAACTTGTTCCGCTGTTAAATTAAGCAGATCAGACTCTTTATAATGATCAAAAGAGACTTTAGCAGCACCTTTTAATTCTATAACGACCGATAATAAGGCACGTTTTTCACCACGATGTATGGCTTTAACGATACCTGCTCCTGGTGATGTAAAGAGTACACCTGGATTTTTTTTATCAGTAAAAAGTGCTTGGCCTAATTTGACCGACTCCCCTTCACTGACCAACATAGTAGGCTTCATACCCACATAATCCGTACCTAGAATAGCAACGGTAGACACCGAATTGCCATCCTCAATGATTTGTTTAGGCCCACCCTTTATAGGTAAATCTAAACCTTCTTTAATAATAAATTGCATAGTTGAAGCCTACTCTCCAAAACAAGTTGTAGCGGAACCGTCCCCTTTTTTCAACCTTACCAAAATAAGAGGCGCATTAAGACGTGTAAGGTCGGCATTACACCATAAAAACGATATTTTCTCAATGTTGTCGCATTTCAAATTATAGTAAGAACTCGCCTTACAACTTATTAGATATTACATAGTAAAAAATTATTAGCCTCAAACAGAAGGTCGATAGTCTTCTTCCTGCATTACGCTTACTCAAACTAAAATGCGCACAGCTTTAATTCTTAGAGATAGAGGCATTAATCCTGCCTAATCTATAGATAGTCTTGTCATAATTTTAGTCGACCTAAGCTGACACCTGTTTTATCTACGACTAAAGACTAAAAGGCGAAGGGTTAAGTCTAGTTTTGGCTTAACGCTAGTTTCAGATTTAATTTACTTAAATACTAACTTTCCTCCAAGCTGGACGAGACTTACAACCCCGTCATTAACGTTTAAGGTTTCCAACGATATTTAAGCATTCAAACATTCTGATCGGGGCTGCAAACCCCGACCGACAACGGCCGAGTCGCCAGAGAGATCTTCCCCCTCAGGCTCTCACAGAACCGTACGTGAGACTCTCGCCTCATACGGCTCTTCATGTCCCTTGCAAATTACCAAGTTTGGGTAAATCTTTAGTTCTTCCCATTTCTGGTTGACCAAAGTTCTATTTTGGACATGTCAGCCCCTTCGCTCCATTTCCATTACAGAAACTTCATCACTACTACGAGCTGATCCGCCCCTGTGCTCTGCATTGGTACTCTCGCCTTGTGGGTTTTCCATTTGAGCTTCTCCCTTGACATCAGAACGACAGGTTCTCATGTTCCGTATTAAAGCCTGTATTGAGTTCATGCCCCCTCTATGCCGGTTGCCGCTCCGCCCGTGTACCAGTTATAGTCGGAGCTTATCTCTGGCTAAGGCTAGAAACCAGATTTTGACAACATCATATACATTTCGACACCTCATCAGGGGTTCACTTGCGTTCATCTCCTCAATACGCACCTGACAGTTCTTTGACTGCCTTTTCCACAATCGCTCACGACCAGTGCTCTTAACAAAAGCCGCATTGGGTGGTTTAGTTCCGACTTCTGGTCGCCGAAACTGAGAGGCCTACTCTCATCTTTAATACAGCATGAAAGGCTTTCGCCTTTCTTCATGACACACTAGCCTCTATGTAACACAGTATAATCGAGGAAATCATTACCAAAAAACCTCAATTCCGTGGTACGCCATCGAGGCTAATTGCTTTGCATTGTTACTATTAAAATAAATTGTGTAGTTATACTGTAATGTTTAGCGTATAAGCTTTCTTAGATTCAACTAATAAGTGCAATTCATTTTTAACAGGAAAGAAAGTGGTTAGCTGATATAGTTCAGGGCTTTTTCAATCCGACCAAAGATGAGGAAGCTTATGAAAGGCTATAAACAGCTAACCAAGATACAAAGATACCAGAT
>CAMDOP010000425.1 GCA_945903675.1 Crenothrix polyspora | reverse complement strand
ATTTCATCGAGGCTACTTGCTTTAAGCCTCTGATCGCTTGATCGGCATAACTTAAAGAAATAAACTCGATACAACACAGAGCAATTGAGGTTACTTGCTGGCAATGGTAGAGTAAGCATGTTTGATTTTGAGCAGATACACGGCCTTATGGTTTCTATAGCCCTTGAGAACAAATAATAACCGCAACTAGCCGATAATAAGGGTCTTTCATAACATTTAATAAAGCAGGCTCACTCACAGGGAGTTAATCGCCATGCTAACCAATAGTCAATTAATCCACCACAATCAAGCCGGCGTTCATTTACGCAAAGTCCCCGCTATAGATCAAGCCTATACAGAGACTCTCCTAGGCACTTTGAGCGAATGGGAATCAGCTGCGGATGATGAAGCTTAAGCAGACCTTTGAAAAATTTTTCGTGGTGGTCCTGCCTTTTCCGTTTATGGATCAAAACGCAAAATGACAATGAATAAATACACAACTGGAGAATCACAATGCCCACTGTAAAAGAACAAATGGTTGAAGTCATCAACAGTCAACCTTTAGATGCATCCTATGAAGAAATCATGCGCGAACTGGCCTTTGAACGAATGGTTAATCGTGGTCTTCAAGACTCTCGCCAAAAACGTACCCTGAGCAATGAAGAAATCGAAGGTCGTATCCAGTCATGGCAATAATAAACTGGACATTTGAAGCGGAACGATGACTACAAGACATTCATACCTACATCGCAATCGATAGTGCTAAAACTGCCAATCAAGTCATTGCCGGGATTTATAAAAAAGCCCAATTGCTCAAGGACTTTCCTGAAATTGGCTATCAATATAGAACCGAACCGGAGGGCGAAATACGTATTTTGCTATATGGACATTACCGAATTGCTTATCTAATCAAAGATCAACAACAGATTGACATCTTGGGCGTATTTCATGGAGCCATGGCTATTGAAAACCACCTTAAGTAGCTGAATAATCTATACAGAGGCTCTCCCCCCATGCACTTTGAGCGAATGGGAATCAGCTGCGGATGATGAAGCCTATGCAGACCTTTGAAAAATTCTCCGTGGTGGTCGTGCTTTTTTCGTTTACGGATTAAAACGCCAGTAAAAGGCGACCCGCATTGGTACTATCGAGCACACTATTTAACAACGCAGTGCAGCATTCGGTATTGGCGATGATAACCAGCGCTAAAAAACTCCAGTTAGCTATTGGATGTAGCAATCTCCAATTTACAAAATGCTAGACTTACTTCTGAGTCTATTGTCCGTATGAAACTATTTACCTTGGATAATCGCTTAATTATTAGACAGGCCGGTAGTTAGGCAGAGGCTGATCAACAAGTGGTTAGTAACGCGTTCACTCAATTGTTTGATATCTAAATCACCAAAACGTGACAAGGGTTGTAATTTCGTCTTTAACGTTTAGTGCTTTTGTAACACATCAAAAGGTTTCTAACAGAGTAAGCTCCGCATAACCTCGATTCCATTGCATTTCATCGATGCTACTTGCTACTTGCTGATTTATGTATACCAATCCTCAATAATTAAGACATTATCTGGAACTAAACTAAATGCTTTATCGTGGGTGACAAGTATTGTATTGGTAGCTACTGCATGGGCGGCGATCATCATATCTAGTGCTCCAAGAGTAACACCTGCAGCGGTGCAGGATGCCCGAAAATCACCATAAACGGCGGCTGTTTGTTCATCCCAAGGCAATATCTCAACACGAAATAGAAACTCCCGAATAAGTTTTGCAAGGTTGGCAGGACGCCCCTTTCGCGCTAAACCATATAAAAGCTCACCTTGTGTAATTGCAGATATGGTAATACTGCCTATAGGCACAGACAACACTCGGTTACGAAGCTCTGGGTGGTGATTTTTAATAATGTAACTGGCAATATTTGTATCCAGCATATAACGCTTCAAAACAAATCTCTCTCTTGATTCGGCTGGTCTTCACGATCCGCCATGAAATCAGCAGAAATCTTTGTGTGATCAGCAAGTTCAAAAAACTCTGTCCAGGATGTCGGTTTGGGCGACAATAT
Source organism: Crenothrix polyspora (assembly GCA_945903675.1). Lineage (GTDB taxonomy): Bacteria > Pseudomonadota > Gammaproteobacteria > Methylococcales > Methylomonadaceae > Methylobacter_C. Next base: position 1,294 of record CAMDOP010000425.1, on the reverse strand, counting down.
AACTTCGCCAGTCACAGGATCACGCCTAATAAACACTTCAACTCCTGGAAAACGAAACTCTTTTGGAATCCGAAGTGCTTGGCTTCTTCCTGTGGCAAATAGTTTGGCAGTAGAGCGCATGGTTACCTCCTATTAAATAGATATATTGACGGATAAAGTATATATCGCACTACGATACATATCAACGATATACATCGCATTAAGACAATAGCTAAGCAATAGAAGACTAAACACGATTTATAATACGCTGTTAGCCGAACCTACTTGGCTGAAAAAATCGTTAATCAGCCCATAAAAAATATTAAAGCAGGACGCATCATTGCTCCGAAACCTCGCAGCACTGCATTTCATCGAGGCTACTTGCTAACCAACTAGAAAAGGCCGCTGTTTTTTAGGAGCATTCTTCATGCCTATTCATGGTTAATTCGGAATCGGCTTTACGCTTAGCCAAACAATTCACTGTGCGATCCTAATCTAGCAAGACGTAAGCAGTTTTCTTCTATTTTACGATATATCAACAATAGGTCTGGTTTAATGTGGCATTCACGATACGTTATCCAGTCTCCAGTTAAATCATGATCTCGTTATTTAACATCTAGTACACCATCGTTAGCTAGAACAACCAATACAGCCAGAAAGTCATCGTTAAGAGTCTTCTGATATTTCCCTTTAGATTCGCGTTTAAAGTCTTTTTTAAAGGTTGTAGATCTTTCAATCGTCCGCATTTAAGTCTGCCATTAGAGCTTCCAAACTGTCTAACTTTTTACCATTACCCGATTCAAGTTCTGCAATAGCATCTAAAGTTGTTTTGTTTGGGACTTTGACATCAAAGGGTAATCTTTGCTCATCCGCAATACGTAACATCAACATGCGAATAGCATCTGATATAGAAAGCCCCATAGCTTGAAGAGCATGAGAAGCCAGCTCTTTGGTTTGGCTATCGATACGAGCACGGACATAGGTATCTACTTGATGCATACAGTAATCTCTAGAATTAATTAAATAAATTAGATTGTAGTCTCAGCATGACTACATAACAATAGAGGAGTATATTTTTTAGATATTGAGTGTTGCTTTGATAAAGCTAATGCTCCTTACATTAATCCGCTGTACGGGCGTTCCCATCTTACGAGTTATTTCAGTGCATACAAAAAAGTTGATTTTTTATTTGCTGAAGAATTTGTGGTGCTATATACATGCCGTGTTGTTCAGTTAATTGCCGTATTTTATGCCAAGTTTCTTCAGCGGACAGCACGCTTCGCTTTTCTAATAGAAGTAAAAAACCTAATGTGCC
>CAMDOP010000424.1 GCA_945903675.1 Crenothrix polyspora | reverse complement strand
TTGATCGCTAAGCACCCTAAGCTCGAACGGACACTGGCGTTATTAATCAGTATCAAAGGTATTGCCGAAACCAGTGCCATTTCGCTTATGGGCGAGTTGTTATTATTGCCACCAGATCTTACTCATCGAGAGTGGGTTAAGTTTGCAGGACTCGATCCCAAAGCGTTTGATTCTGGAAAAAGCGTTCATAAGAAGTCGCGCATATCTAAAGCTGGCAACCGAAAAATCCGTGCAGCCCTTTATATGCCAGCTTTAAGTGCCAAACAACACGACCCACATGTAAGGGCTTATTTCCAACATCTTGTGGCTAATGGCAAAAAACCGTTACAGGCTGTCTGTGCAATCATGCGAAAATTAATTCACGCTATTCACGGGATGTTGAAAAATGACGAACCTTTCGATAATACGCGTTTCTATAAAATTTCGGCTTCGGCCGTATAGTTAAAAATGAACGTAAATACCTTTGACTTTGAACAGAGTATCTACGGAACTAACTGCCAATAAACCCATGTAAGCCGCGCTTAGACTTAACGGCTAACCAGGCTTTTAAATGTACCAACTCTTCGGTTTCTTCTAACTCATCGATGCTCTGTTTATTTCTTAATAAACGAAAGGCCGCTGATAACACTTTTAAACGATCACCCACAATACCCGCGCGTCTTAAACCCACGGTATTTAATTTGTAATGCCTTGCAGGTCTTCCGCCTACCAACATAAAAGGAATAACATCCATATTCAACCCAGTCGTACCTTGTACGATGGCATAAGAACCAATACGGCAAAATTGATGCGCCACCACAGCACCGCCAATAAAAACATTATTACCCACCTCAACATGACCACCTATAGCCACATTATTAGCAAAAATAGTGTTATTACCAACAGTACAATCATGAGCGACATGGCTGTTATTCATAAAAAAACAACCATTACCAATACGCGTTTCTTCCTGCTCTTTAGACGCACGATGAGCAGTAAAGCCTTCTCTAAAAACATTACTATCACCAATCACCAGCCAAGAATCCGTTTCAGCCTTAAAGCTAGTATCTTGAGGCAAGCCACCTAGCACAACATGAGGATGTAAAATATTAGCGTTACCCATGATTACATGACCATGCACCACAGCATGAGCACCTAATTGGCAATGATCACCTAAGACCGCGCCGCTTTCTATGACTGCAAAAGGACCTATTTTGCAATACTCACCTAGCGAGACATTTGTGTCTATAAAGGCAGTAGGGTGTATGTTTTGTGTCATCGTGACTAACCTCTAGGATGATATTGTGTATGTAAGGTTTTTAAACGTTCGCGGGCAATATGCGTATAAATTTGCGTGGTCGATAAATCAACATGACCTAATAACAATTGTACAACGCGTAAGTCCGCGCCATGATTTAACAAATGCGTGGCAAAGGCATGTCGCAGGGTATGCGGTGATAAATCTTTATTAATGCCAGCCTTCTTGGCATGACGTTTGATAATATGCCAAAAAGCTTGCCGTGTCATGCCATCACCGCGATTGGTAACAAACAAATAATCACATTGCCGCTCAGCCAATAACGTTTTACGCGCTTGCTCCATATAATCTTCTAGCCAAGTCATCGCGACTTCACCGACCGGCACCAAGCGCTCTTTATTACCTTTACCCCTGATTCTAACTACGCCTTGTCTTAAACTGATATGTTCAAATTTCAAACCCACCAACTCGGAGACTCTAAGCCCTGTCGCATAAAGCATTTCTAACATAGCTCTGTCTCTAAAGCCCATAGCATGACTATGCTCAGGTGCATTAAGCAATAACTCTACATCATATTCAGAAAGTGAAATCGGTAAAGGCCTACCCAACTGAGGGGATTCAATAAGCCCAGTAGGATCAATACTGATACGACTTTCTCTTAGAGAATAGCCATAAAAGCGACGCAAACTGGATAAAATGCGTGCAGAAGAACGATTTCCGATACCCGCCTGATAACGACTGGCCAAAAACTTAGATAAATCACTAGTATCGACTTCTAATAAAGATTTATTAGCCAAGTCTTTAGCAAAGATGCGTAAATCACTACCGTAAGCCGACAAGGTATTTTCACTTAAACCCTGCTCTACCCAAACCGCATCCAAAAACTGTTCAATTAAATCAAGATTGGTCATGGATAAAACTGGCTTCAGCCTGTAGTAGTTTAGCTTTAAGCTGCATAAAGTCACCTGTAGTCTGGCCGCAATAGCCACCCAAGCCAGAAATAGAGACGACCCGATGACAAGGAATCAAAAAAGGATAAGGATTATCACGACAGGCATTACCGACCGCTCGCGCAGAAGAGCCTATTTTTGCGGCTAAAGCAGAATAGCTTAGCGTAGTACCATAAGGGATTTTACCTAACTCAGTCCATACTAACTGCCGAAACGGGCTACCTTGCATCAATAACTTGACTGCAAACGATGCGTTTTCTTTTAAATCCAGCCCCTGAAGCACCGGATGATTATCATGAATGGATAACGTATCATCAGCCTTTAAAACCCAAACAGCCTGACAAATAACATCTAGGCGTATCATTAATTGCAAATAACCAGCAGGAGTAAGCAGGGTTATAAACTCCTTAGCACCTGAGCAATTTTCAATCCATTGAATCATCATGATCAAAATCAGCCGTTTCAAGTTAAAGCGAGCATAGCTTCACTGCCATTAAGTTAAGTAATCTGTATGTTTGGAGTAAAACTGCTTTAGCTGTTTTAAAAGGCAATAGCTGATGCTATTGCACTCCAAGCTTTTACATTTTCGCTTAACTTAATGGCAATGGGCCATAGCTTGGGCTGCATCTTTTCGCAACCCAACATCATTGCCGAGCAATGTTGGGTTAACAATAGAGCCGTTAGCCCAAGCTACAGTGTATTATCTGTAACGGGTAAAGCGGGCTTTTTAAGCTTAGTGCCTTTAGGCTCTTGCGTTAAATAACTGGTCGCCGCGACCGGTACTGAATCCAACGTCAAAATAGACCCTAATTCAATCATGGCTTTTAAATAAACTTTACGCTTAAAATAAACCACATCTTTAAGTGGCTCCCAGTAATCTATCCAGCACCAGTCATCAAACTCTGGTTTTGAACAATGGTCAAAGCGCACCGTAGTATCTTCAGTCAACAACCGTAATAGATACCAAATTTGCTTTTGCCCTATACATAAAGGCAAAGAATTTTTTCGTACATAGCGTTCTGGTAATTGATACCTTAACCAATAACGTGTGCGTCCCAATATTTCTACGTGCTGCTCTTGCAAGCCCGTTTCTTCCCACAATTCTCGATACATCGCTGTTTCAGGGTCTTCGTCGTCATTAATTCCGCCTTGCGG
>CAMDOP010000423.1 GCA_945903675.1 Crenothrix polyspora | reverse complement strand
ACAGTGGCTGGAAAGACGAAGGCATGAGTACTAAAGCACATTTTGATATTTCTGGCTTTACGCCAGGCGAACTTGTTAACTTTCGTGTTTGTGCCGTCACAGCAGATGGCACAACAGAGTTTTGTGTGCCGATATCAAAAATAATAACTTGAGGCTGGACAAGTAGCGATCTAGGGTGGGTTGCATGCTTTCGCAACCCACACTACTCGGCATTCATGTTGGGTTAACGATAGAGCCGTTAACCCAACCCCCAATTTTTATAGAATGTGCTGAACGATAGTGAAGCGCATCACCACGATAGACGATGCGCTTCACTATCGTTCAGCACATCCTATAGGGGTATTTTATTTTTTGCGAGTTACCTAACTGGCTAGCCAGCAAAGGTTTCAAGCAGTATGTAGCTCTAGCCATAATGGCTCGCAACGTTTAAGTGTGGTGGTGTTATAGGCTGTCGGTCGGGTCAGGCTTTGGTGCCCGACAATGAGGACTATTGATGGTTGAAAGCGTAACCCGATATACGAAACCGTTATCTGTCCCGTCTTAAGTGAGAAGTCTTATTTTTCAATTAGCACTATGGCTTGCACGGCAATACCTTCTTTACGGCCTTCAAAACCCAATTTTTCAGTAGTCGTTGCTTTCACATTAATACAATCAATATCAACGCTCAGGTCTTCGGCAATAATTCGGCACATTGCTTCAACATGAGGTGCCATTTTGGGTGCTTGGGCAATAATAGTGATATCAGCATTCACCAAGTGATAACCTAAGTCTTGAACAATACGGTAAACATGTCGTAAAAGCACCCTACTGTCGGCACCTTTAAACTCAGGATCGGTATCAGGGAAGTGTTTACCTATATCACCTAAAGCCGCAGCGCCTAATAAGGCGTCACATAAAGCATGTAACACTACATCGCCATCTGAATGCGCTTCCAGACCTTGTTCATAATCTATTTTTACGCCACCTAAAATAATAAAGTCGCCGTCATTAAATCTGTGTACGTCATAGCCTTGTCCTACTCTAATCATTTTGATGCTCCATATAAAATTGTGCCAATGCTAAATCTTCAGGTCGAGTTATCTTTATATTATCTGAACGACCTTCGACAATTTTAGGTTGTAAGCCTTTTAACTCCAAAGCGCTGGCTTCATCAGTAATAGCAGGATTACCTTCTGCCTCTTCTAATGCTGTCTTTAACAGTCCATAACGAAACATTTGTGGCGTTAAAGCTCGCCAAATATGCCTTCTATCCAAGGTTCCGAGTATGCAGTCTTCTTGTACGTTTTTTAAAGTATCGTGTGACGACAAGGCTAAAATCCCACCTACATCATCATTTTTCAAGGTATCGATAAGATGAACGATATCCGTTGCTGTGATACAGGGTCTTGCTGCATCATGTACCAATACCCAGTCATCGTCAGAAGCTAAAGAACTTATAGCTTTTAATGCCGAAAGTACAGAATCAGCACGCTCCTTTCCGCCCGCAGCGGTGATAACCTTTTCGTGCTTTGAAATCTCTAACTCTGGCCAATATGGATCTTCTTCAGAGATAGCCACCGCAATAGCAGTAAAAACATTTGCCCCTAACAGACGTATTAAAGTATGTTCAATAACTGTTTTATCAGCCAGTTGTAAATATTGCTTGGGGCGATCGGCACTCATGCGTTTGCCAACACCCGCAGCAGGCACAATTGCCCAGAATTTTAATGATTGAGTCATATGTAAGGAAAAGTTAGGCTTCGAAATAAAATGGAGGGTGTAGGTCGGGTTAGCGACAGCGTAACCCGACATTTTGTCGTAGTGTGTCGGGTTACGGCTAGCGCCTAACCCGACCTACGTAAGCACTTTGTCCAGTGTTAAGTTGGTAGCCCAAAAAGCATGCAACCCAAGCTACACCTAAGTATCCATAAAAAGAAAAGGCGCAAGGCTAAAAGTTAAAAACCCTTAGCCTTGCGCCTTTATTTACTCAAGAACCTGAAAAAATATTTCGCCGTCTCTGATCATTCCTAGATCATTTCTGGCTCGCTCTTCCAATGATTCTTGACCTTTACGCAAATCCTCTACTTCAGCATACAGAGCCGCATTTCGCTCTCGTTTTTCTTCTACTTGCTTTTTAAGCTCGACTAGCCTCAGCTGATCTTGCTGAATCTGCTCGATGCCACCATTAGAAAACCATAATCGATATTGAAGTAGAGCTATCAGCAGAATGATGACTGCAAGAAAAAATTTCATATCTATGAAAGTGCTGTAATAAGGGGCGCGAATAATTACCAACTCGCGCCCAAGATTTTTAAAGCATTCTAAATGCGCTACGACCTGCGTATTTAGCCAAATTGCCTAATTCTTCTTCTATTCTCATTAGACGATTGTATTTAGCAACACGATCAGAACGACTTAACGAGCCCGTTTTAATTTGACCTGTACCTGTGGCTACGGCTAAATCAGCAATAGTCACATCTTCAGTTTCACCTGAACGATGTGACATAACTGCTGTATAAGAGGCTTTATGTGCCATATCAATCGCAGCAAATGTTTCAGTCAAAGTACCGATTTGATTTACTTTAATTAAGATTGAGTTAGCAATATCTCTTTCTATACCTTTTTGTAGAATTTTAGGATTCGTTACAAATAAATCATCACCGACTAATTGAATACGTTTACCCAATTTTTCAGTAATTAATTTCCAGCCGTCCCAATCATTTTCGTCAAAACCATCTTCGATGCTGATAATTGGATAACGATCAACCCAATCTACAAAGAAATCAGCCATTTGAGCTGAGCTGTAAGTTTTATTTTCAGAGGCTAAATCATATATGCCATCATGATAGTATTCAGAAGCTGCAGCATCCAAACCTAAGTAAATATCAACACCTGGTTTATAGCCCGCAAGCTCTATCGCTTGTAAGATAACGCTAATGGCTTCTTCGTTTGAAGAAAGATTTGGCGCAAAGCCGCCTTCATCACCAACCGTCGTTGCTAAGCCTTTGGCTTTTAAAACTTTGCTTAAACTATGAAATACTTCAGCGCCGTAACGAATCGCTTCACGGAAAGAAGGTGCACCTACAGGTAAAATCATAAATTCTTGTAGATCAACGCTATTGTCAGCATGTGAACCACCATTAATGATATTCATCATCGGTACTGGCAAAATAAATTCACCAGACTTGTTCAAATGACGATATAACGGTTGACCAGCTTCTTTTGAGGCTGCATGCGCTGCCGCCATAGAAACAGCCAATATGGCATTTGCACCTAAACGAGCTTTTGTATCAGTGCCATCTAATGCGATCATGGCTTTATCTAAAGCTTCTTGATCATTAACATCTAAACCAATAACGACATCGCG
>CAMDOP010000422.1 GCA_945903675.1 Crenothrix polyspora | reverse complement strand
GGCTCTTTCCATACGCGTGAAATCAACTCATCCATATCATCAGGTGTCGGTGCACCAGTACGCGGTTGTACTCTAAACGCTGGCGCTACATTGTTCAACAAGCCGTATTCGGCGTTGTTAATCAACTCACTTTCTTGGCGTTCTTTAATGGTTTCTATGGTTAAACGTAGTTGTTCGTGAATTTGGTTATGCGGACTGCTATATAAATCAGAAATACGGGTATGCACGTCCAGTACGGTATTCACTGCATTTAAACGATACTCACGACCCCATTCTTCGTAATCTACGAATGTTTGCGGCAATTCTTTCTCATCAAGACTTGAACAATCAACATGTAGGTCACCTACATTTTTAACTTTGTTGACTCTATAGATACCCGCTTCTAGTGGTTTCCACTGTAATAAATGCACCAACCAACGGGGGGTGATGGTTGATAACATAGGCACGGTTTTGGTGGCATTTGCCAGCGTACGTGCGGCGACATCGCTTAATGCGGTATGTGTTGTGGCTTCATGTATATCGGTCATGACTTTTTCCTATTGTTAGGTTTGTTGTTAAATAACTTAGTCTAGTTAATTTTTCCAATCTCCAGATGGGAAAAGTGCTTTATGGGAGTTCCATCGCCCGGTTTCTAGAAGCTGGAGCTTCCAGATCATTTACTCAATGTTAATAAAATCGTTAATCGAAACAACTAAATTCCCCCTCCACTATGAAATAATTCGCTATGAACACGAGCCTGAGTGATATTGCTTCCTGGAGCAACGCTATGAGTAAGCCAGACATTACCGCCAATCGTTGAACCCCGACCGATAGTAATACGACCTAAAATGGTAGCGCCGGCATAAATAACGACATCGTCTTCAACGATAGGGTGCCTAGCATTACCTTTAACCAGCAAACCATTACTATCTTTTTCAAAGCGTTTGGCTCCGAGAGTAACTGCTTGATATACTCGAACATGGCGGCCAATAACAGCCGCTTCGCCGATAACAACGCCTGTACCATGATCAATAAAAAAACTCTCACCGATTTGTGCGCCCGGATGAATATCGATACCCGTTGCAGAATGCGCAATCTCTGAAATAATCCTAGCAACCAGTGGCGCTCCTAATTGATAAAGGACATGTGCAAGACGCTGATGAATGATGGCGGTAATACCCGGATAACAAACCAATACTTCATCGGGACTACTTGCGGCCGGATCACCTTCGAAAGCAGCCTGAATATCAGTATCAAGCAACTTTCTTACAAGTGGCAACTGTGTCGCAAATGCACGGGCAATATGAATGGCCCGCTCATAATCAGCCTCATCGAGTTCTTGTAATCCTGATACAAACTGGAGTTCGCGGCTAATTTGTTTGTAAAGCTTCCGTAACAAGGTTTCGAGAGTATGACCGACAAAGTAATCGATACCTTCATCGTTAAGATCTGGAAGCCCTAACCTGTTTGGAAACAAAACGCCACCTAGGCCATCCAAAATAACCTGCAGTTCTTTTTTTGAAGGGAGCCTGGGAGGGTTATCGCGTCTGCTTCGCGTTTCCAGCGACTGTAAGCGTAACTCACGTAATTGGGCAACAAGAGAATCAATTCCCCAATCGTAATGACCGTTTAAAACTTCACTATTACTCAAACTGCTAAACCGCTGGAATCAAAAATACCTTCAAACAATGGCGAACTTAAATAACGCTCACCAGAATCAGGTAATATCACAACGATAGTTTTTCCTGCATTTTCTGCACGTTTGGCAACGCGAACTGCAACAGCAACTGCAGCACCACAAGAAATGCCGGCAAGAATACCTTCTTCTTTAGCAAGACGACGCGCGTAAGTAATAGCTTCTTCATTGCTGACCTGTTCAATTTCATCAACTAAATCAAGATCAAGTACTCCCGGGATAAAGCCGGCACCAATGCCTTGAATTTTATGTGGCCCTGGCTGTAGCGGCTCGCCTGCCCGATACTGTGTCAGTACCGGACTCGCAGATGGCTCTACAGCAATAGAAATTATGGCTTTACCTCGGGTTTGTTTAATATAACGTGATACACCCGTAATCGTACCTCCGGTGCCAACCCCGGAGACCAGAATGTCAATGGCTCCATCAGTGTCGTTCCAGATTTCAGGTCCGGTAGTTTGTTCATGGATAGCCGGATTTGCCGGATTTTTGAATTGTTGTAGCAAAACATAACGACTTAAATCAGATGCAGCAATCTCTTCGGCTTTTGCAATTGCACCGCTCATGCCTTTTGCACCTTCAGTTAGTACCAGTTTCGCACCGTAAGCTATTAATAACTTGCGCCGCTCAAGACTCATCGTTTCGGGCATGGTTAAGGTTAATGGCGTGCCACGGGCTGCCGCTACAAAAGCCAAGGCAATACCCGTATTGCCACTAGTTGGTTCAACAAGTTCTTTACCGGGGCCTAATAAGCCACGTTGTTCAGCATCCCAAATCATTGCCGCACCAATACGGCATTTAACCGAAAAAGCGGGGTTACGTCCTTCTATTTTTGCCAACACGTTTGCCGGTGCCCCATCAATAATACGATTGAGCCGGACTAATGGTGTATTGCCTATGGAATGAGAGTTGTCTTCGTACCAATGTGACATCTTATTTTCCTGTGAATGGGTTACCTAAATTAACAATTATGGTTAAATTTTGGCAAAAAAAAACCAGTGTCCCTTATGGGATTCACTGGCTTCCGGTTGTCCGGTCAGCTCGCTTGCAAATTTAATGTATTTTCAACATGGCCTCTTATCAAAGAATTTAAATTGAATATACCATACTACTCTTAAGTTAGTTTAAATAGATTTTTTAGTCCATCTAAACGCCCGCTATGTGACTGTTCGAAAAACGTTTCAGCCTAGACTAATAGGTTTGATCCGGTATTGTAGAAATACCATTAGTTGCCCGGACTACCAAAATCAGCAATTTTTTGCTGTTGAAGTACGCCTTGATACTTATTATAAGTCTCTTCACTACCCCAATAAAAACAATCACAGTCCTCAATATCAACAAATATATAATAAGTCCCACTCTGTAATTTATCATTATCAGTCAAAATATTTAGATGAGAAAGTGTATCAGGCGTGTTTGCCAGTTTAATTAGCTCTTCCTGTTTGAACGTCTTAAGATAAGCTAAATTTTCAGGGCCACTGGAGAATGTCTGCTTAAAACCTGCTTGCACTAATAGGATTTCTTTATCTTGAACCTGCACTTTTTTAAGAAAAGCACAGGCCGAGAAAAGTCCGCTAACCATAGCGATACTCAAAACGGTTGCAATTTGTTTAGTCCTTTTTTTTGTTGCGGTGTTCATCACTTACTACCTCGATGTTGTCAGAAATGTTAAAAAGTT
>CAMDOP010000421.1 GCA_945903675.1 Crenothrix polyspora | reverse complement strand
ACACCAAGGAAGATGCGGGTCGTTGGAGTGCAAAAGTTGCAACACACTTACCAAATATAGATATAAAAAAAACAGGTGAAAAAACATCTGTAAGGGTTGTGACCCCACATGAAATGAAAGGTTACGAACATTATATTGTCAAACACGTACTGTTAGACAGTAACCATAAATTCTTGGAAGAGCATCTTTTTGATCCAACTAAGGATACCACTGCCATATCAACATTCACATTACAAAACTATAGTGGAAAGCTTTATGTGTTGAGCATGTGTAATAAGCATGACTTGTGGCTGAATGAAGTTGAAATTTCTTGAGGGAGTTGATTTAATTAGCAATTAAGCCGTCTTTGTTAAAGATATTTTTGGATTCAGCAAAATAGTGGAGAATAATTAAATGAGAGAGATAAATGGAGTTAATCTTATTTTTCATACGATAAGGCTGGGTGGCGGAATGGAGCGTTATGTTCTGGATATTATTTCAGAACTGGTTTCGCGTGATATTTCAGTTAGAGTTATTGCTAGGAAAGTTAAATGGCCAGGCATTAAGCCGGATAAGGTTGAGTTTGTTGTGTTATCCGATCGGACTCCTTTTTCACGATTGAATAATGATCTTTTTGAGCGTCGAGCATTGCATCATATTCGAAAAAATTGGCCAACAATAGCTATTTCTCGGGTTACTGGAAGAGTAAATCTGGCTATTTCTGGAGGCACACACATAGGCCATTTACTGGATAAGGGTAAAAAAACGCCTGATTATTTTGATCGTTGTGTCATTGCTAATGAAAAAAAGCTTTACGCCAATGCAGAAAAAATTATTACGCATTCTGACAGAGTACGTAATGAAATAATTAGCCATTATTCTGTAGCCTTAGAAAAGGTCGAAACCCTTTATCCACCCGTAGACGATAGAAAATTTTGTTTGCAAGCAAGAGAAGGTCGAGATGAGTTAAGACTTCAGCTTGGTGTGAAGCCAACTCAACTGATGTTATTATTTGCTTCTAATAATCATGAGTTAAAAGGCGCTAGTCTTATAGTTGAGGCGCTGGCTGATTTTGATAATCGTATAGTACTTGTAGTTGCCGGAAAGTCTCCATTAAATCATCCAAAGGTTATCAATATTGGATTTAGTCAAAACATGCCTGCTATTTATGCAGCTGCTGATGTTTCTATTTTGGCTTCAAAATATGAAGCATTTGGTTTGGTAGGGCCAGAATCAATCCTTTGCGGCACCCCCGTTTTGCTTGCAGATACGGTGGGTGCCGTAGAGGTTCTTTCAGAGCCAGGCTGCTTCTCTTTTTCTCGTACTGTCGTGAGTTTACGCATGACCTTAACCAAAGTGCTGGAACTTTTCGAAAAGGGGGGGGTGAATATTACTGATCCTTCTTTATCGATACATTATCCGTATTCGTTAAGTGCTCATGTTGATAGTCTTCTTGAACGACTATAGTTATGGGATTTCAATTATTGCTACTAATTGTAGTATCTTAGTTACTGGATAGTTAGCAATGAATTTACCTCGCGCTACAATGTTATTGATTTCATACAATCAAGAGGCATTTATTGAATTCGCTTTGCAAGGTGCTGTTGACCAAGACTATGTTAATCTCGAGATTATTGTGTCGGATGATGCTTCCTCTGATTTAACGTTTAGTAAGATACAAACATTCGTGGCCAATTACAATGGTCCACATAAAATTGTGATTAACAGTAATAAGAAAAACATTGGTATCGGCGCTAATTTAAGTAAGGCAATATCATTGTCAAGTGGTGATATGTTTTTTATTACTGCAGGAGATGACATTTCCATTAGCAATCGTGTCTCGCTGGTGATGGATTTTTGGATTAAAAATAATAAAGAAACAGATCTAATTGCCTGTAATCTTTTTGATATGTTGCAAGATGGTTCAATAAGGTCAGAAATATATATTTCTGACCTGACTTTGTACAAATCTATGGAAGATTGGATTAAGTTACCTCCTTCTGTGGTTGGCGCTGCTCAGGCATGGACTCGCAGATTGTATGATCGTTTTGGCGGCATTCCCGATGGTGTTGTCGGCGAGGATATGGTAATGGCTTTTCGTGCCATTGCGCTCAGTAGAGCAGTTACATTGCCTGTTGCCCTGGTAAATTATCGTAGGGGTGGACTTACTACTAAAGTTAAGGCATTTTCATCTAAAGATGTCATTCGAGGATTGACACGAAATATTGAAAGTAGCAAAGTTGAATACCAGACAATGATCAAAGATGCTTTGTTTCTTGGTGCTGGGGCTGAAGTCCTTTCGTTTTTCGAATCTAAACTTGCTCGCGCAAATTACATTAAAAAAATGTTTTACAGTAACTATAAGGTATTTTGTTTTTTAAACTCATCTGATGTTGATTTTGGATTTAGGTGCAGAATTTTTATCTACTCTGTACTGCCTTGGGTTACAGCACCATTGTTTTTTGTTAAAAAGATAAAATATAGAAATATTACTTAAGGAGGTCGATATATATAAAATAAATCTATCCTGGTTTAGGTATATAGCGATAACAGTTTTTTTGCTATACCCTATCATGACTATAAAATATATTCCGTTTGGTGGTGGTGCGCGCTATATGAGTGTGCTTGCTGGGCCCCTTGCCATTTTTGTATTGATTGTAAATAACAGAAGATTTGATTATAAAGAGCTCTGGAGTGAAGGGCTTAGATTTGTAACTCCGTTTATTCCTTTAGTGCTCGGGCTTGGCTTTTTTGTGCTTTATCATGGCCAAGATCTTGAATTTAATGCGGTTTTAACTCGACCGCTATATGCTTTATTGATTTATCTTGCGGCCAGAGAGCTTGGTTTAAGCGAGAAACATTTGATTTATACTGCATGTGTGGCAGCTTTTGTTTTCTTAGTAGTGTCGCTGTATGATGTTTATTTCATAAAGCGATTTCGAGCATTTGGTGGGACATACGCAAATAGGTTTGCCCAATTAAGTTTGATGGTGTTCGGTCTTTCTGGAATTTATATTCTGAAAGTTAGGAGTAATGTAATTAATATTTTTAATATTATTTTGTTATTGTCTATGATAGGAGCCCTTTATGCGGTTTTTTTGACACAATCAAGAGGGCCACTGTTGATTATTCCCTTATTATTTATATTTTTTGTTAGGCGTTATTGGATTTTACGGACATTTACGATTGGTAGCCTCATTTTTATTAGTGTTCTAGCGATATTTATTTTGTGGGAAAATCCAGTCTATTTTGAGAGAGTTAAATTAGCAGTAGAAGAGGCGATAAGCTTTTTACATGGTAATCACGACAGTTCTTCTGTTGGCATTCGATTAGAATTATGGAAGATTGCATTTGGAACTGTTTCATTTGAGA
>CAMDOP010000420.1 GCA_945903675.1 Crenothrix polyspora | reverse complement strand
CTTGTGATTAGCAAAAAAGAATTTTCGACTCATAAAATATGTTAGATACTAATTTCAGGATAACAATATAAATAAGGAAAATTAACAATCAAATTAAAGTATTTATTGGTTTATAGGTATTTATACGCATAGTTATTTTTAGTTGAACTGCTACAGTTCCTTAAAGATATCAAATGACAGTGTTTTATCCCAATTTAAGGCCGTCAAAATCCCCACGTTATTTTTTATAGTTCTATCCATAAGGCATTCATTCCACTCATAACCACGAGTAAAAACAATATGTGTGATGAAAATATCAGAACCACCTTAAGAAAATATGTCAAAGATTCGAATACATGGTTTTACTGGTACCATAATATTGAGCGATTAAAAGGTATAAGGACATTCATAGAAAAAGAAAAAAACCTTAAGTTAGGAGGCGATAAATTCTTAACACATTTTGAAGATAAATACGGAAAGCCCATTGAAAAAGTCCTGGTTGGATTTCTAAATTCTACTCTTGATGAGGTTAGGCTAAAAAACGCTAATGATTTCTCGAAGTATGCCCTTTACATATCAGACAAGCGAAGTTTTTCTTACTTTAGACGCGCAGAATCGAAAAGGGAAATGAGTGGAGAAATTGATTACGACAAACAACGTGATCATGCTGTCCATACGCTATACAACTATTTATTAGGGTGGTATATATTTGAAAATATTCCTGCATTCAGTGAAGCATTTAAACCTATTTTTGCTGAATCTTTTCAAATTAAACTGGAGCCTAATAAAATAGAACTTAAGTTCTATGTAGAAAAGAAGTTTATGGTAAAAGAGCCGAAATATTTCTTGAAGGAATATCCTTTGGTCAATCAATTTGGAGACGTATGGCCGATAGCGAGTTTACTTCATGATGTTGGTTATATTTTAGAAGGTTCCCTTTCTCCTGCTACTTCAAAAATAGAACATGATCGCGTGATTAATGGCACTAAAGTGATACACGATTATTTTAATCATTGGTTGTGGCGATATACAGATGTTGATTTTAGAGCCGCAATAGATATTGCAAATGCTATAGATTGTGTTGTTCCTGATTTTAAGACATCAAAATCCATACCAGCCCTGTCGGATCATCTTCGTGATGTAGGCAATCTTAAGAACATAAATCTAAAACGTACTAAAGAAAATATATGTAATGAAGAAAAAATACCATGTCTCAATGAAGGGGATGAAGATGAATACGCCCTCAATCTCGAAGCATTTGAACTTTGGGAATTGTTCTATAAAACCTATTTAAAAACAGATATTAATAATATGGAATTGATTTTAAATGAGGTAAAAGAAGAGTATGCAAATGATATCTGGGAAGGTGGTATTTTATCCAAAATAAATCTTAATCATGGTGTTTGTGGTGGACTTATGTTGCTGCAAGCAGCAACATTTCGGTATGAGTTTATATGGGGCTTATCTACCGGATATCCTTATGAGGCTTATAATAAAGTCATTAAAGGTATAAAAAAGGTACAAGGATCAAGTGAGCCGGTTTCTAAGAAGACATTTGATAAAATAATAAAAGTAATAACTAAAGAGGATATACCTGCTCATATTTGGCTGAGAAAAGAAGGAGAAGAAGATGGATTTAACTACATGGATTGGGTTAAGGATTTATGGGCAACTTCAGCAGTAGCAATACACGATTACGTCACTAAAGAATCATGGAATAAAAAATTTGATAAATCACCTGAAAAGAAAAATTACATGATTAAATTGAAAACTGATCCTTTGGCTTATTTAGAAGTGTTAGTTGATGTTTTGCAGGAGTGGGATAGATATACGGTCTTTGGTGACTCTGCTTTTTCAGAGAATGCACTTCTACAAAGTTATGAAACACAATTAGCTGTTGGCAATGAGATAAATTCTTATATTTCCGGTGTTTTAGATATTAGCGAAAATGAAGAAATCATTGATTTAATTGGTATTAGTGCCATAAGTGATGCCAAAATTATAGTTACTTACCCAAAGTATGATCCCAAGTGGGTTGGTACCAAAAATCATTGTGAAATTATAAAAGGAACTCTCGACAGAATATTAATAGATTGGAGAAATTATATCTGTATTGAAGAAAACTCAAACAAATAAACAATGCATCAAGATTAACGATCACATAATGATCATCGGCACTTGGCACTGGATGGACATAAATTTTCACTACTATTTACTTATTCTAAAATAAACTAGCAAATAGTTGTATTAGTTATATATAGAAGTGTCTGTAAAATCAATTCTGAACTGATTCAACTAATGTTATGTCACGCCATTTTATGGGTTAACTGATAAAGTCGCTGGCATTTATCACTAGTTTTGCAATTTGGGCAATTGGGGCAAAGAGGATGACGCTCCTTAAGACTGACCAATAATTTCTGCAATCGTGTTATTTTTTCGTCTCGACTTAGATGAGAATAACGACGTGCTTTTAATAAGGCTTTTGCTTTTTCAAGCGCTTCAATTCTAGTTTCAATACTCATGACTTTGACTCCAAGGCTGATATGCGTGACTCAAGGTCACTAACTTCGATGACTTTACCCACTGCCTGCAACATCCAAATTAACTTACTTCCTATTGCTGGCTCGATAATCTCTGAACGGGACTCACGATAAACTTTCGCCATTTCTCGCTTAATATCAGATAGGTTATCCAACTTTGCACGGTAACGGGTACCTCGCTTATAGGGGAGGTCTTCGACTTCACCGGTGATGCCATCTATTTCGACGGGATATTGATTAGACATAAAATAACCTCCTAAACAGTAGTTTAGACAGTTTTAGTGCATTTTTCAGCCAGTTACACTTAGGGGTTGAGTAATGTAATCAAAGAAAAATGTGCTTTGTAACTGATAAATCTTCTGATAACACGCAAAAAACCATAACTGATGATTTAGGCTGGCAAAGTTTGTAACGATGCCGAGACAGAGATTAAAAATCAGTAACTGTCAGATTAGGCTTGAACCATTACACCTTAACTAAGTGTCCTTTATATCAGGTTTTTTTAGCTGTTTTAATCCCGACTGAACTAAAAGATTGTCCTGTTGTTCCTTGCCCACTTTTATTTTTGCTTTCGCTATCGCCTCTGAGAGTAATTGGGTTAAAAATGTCTCCGAGATACCCTGTGGGTATTTTGCCAGTTGTGGGTTTTTCTTTGATGTATCGTTCATAAACTTTATCCAGAATTTGTTTAATTGATAAATTTTCACTAAAAAAATCTCTAGTAACCAGTTGTTTGATGATTTTTCCTGAAATTAGTGCGTTTATTATATTGTTATTTGCTTTGGTTTAGGATTCATTTTTTGAAGCCAGTCCGCATGTTCCCTACTGCTGGCTTCAACTTCTA
>CAMDOP010000419.1 GCA_945903675.1 Crenothrix polyspora | reverse complement strand
TTTTTAAACTCCGTATAAATTAAATATAATTTTTTTTGCAAAAAAAATCGAATGCGAATCCACATTCGGCTGAAAACCCTAGTTAAAAGACATTTAGCCCAAGGCAGTTAAAACATAACGATGGTGATGAACTATTTTGAGACGACTCTCCTGTGGTTAAGTTGAGGGAAATGGGTGATCGGAAAAAGCGGATGGCTGTTGCCGTCAATTGAATAAAGGTGTTGAACGAGTGGTTTTGTGAGAAGTCAGAAAAAACGGGGGCTGAGGGCTGAATTTTGGGTAAGCGAGTACTTGAGGTGATCAAACTGGTAGTCAGTCTGAAAGTATCACCAATAACCAATTTGTATATATACCCAGCTAAGCTCATAGTAATTTTATTTTCTCCAACTAAATTTTCCCACTCAAGTTAAATAAAGTTTTGCACGTAACCACTTGAGAATACTTACAAGCCAACAGCAAATTATTAACAACCCTAGTCACTTTATAAAAAAATCTAAATTAACTTTTACTTACCATTTTTTTCTAACAGAAAAAACTGCATTAATAATTTAACTAACGCGTTTCTGTTTGAAGCTTTTACATTTTAACAAATACCTTCATATTTATATATTAATTAATAAAAAATACTTTTTTATTAGTTCTATATCAATATTGCATTAACTACTTTAGTGTAATTATGTCACGGTACTTTCTGTGAAAGCAAGCATTAGTTCGCTATTTTGCTAGCGATTGAACAATTTGTTGCTTTAATTAAACTAGTTATAGTTTTTTATCCACAGGATTGGCGCTGAATATACGGAAGCTCCTAATCTAGGCGCTATAGAGTCTTTCAGGAGTCGGCGGGCATCAAAGAAGTGTAGTTGTTACTAAAATTAGCTAATGAGCTTTTAAACGAGGATCAGGCAGTAATAACTCAAAAATTACCCGCCAAATTGCAGGATTGTTTTATTTACTTCAGTTAACCTTAAGTTAAGTTATTACACTGATTATATGGAGCCATGTAGGGGTGTACTAAATTTTGTGTAAATGGACATTTTGCAGGAAATTATATCTTCAGAAATGGAATAAAAATGACTTCACATTTACTATTACCTAACGATATAAATAACACCCTACTGTTGAACTACTAAAAGTCCAAAGATTCTATTGGTAAGAACGGGTTATTAACAAAATTGACTAAAGTGCTTGTTGAACGTGCCTTACCAGCTGTAAGGACTGAGCATCTAGGTCATGGCCAGCATTCACCTGTTAAAAATACCGCCGGCAATAAAGATATCTTGTACTCCATAATTCTTTCTCTGTTACTACATTAACCAGAATTTAGCGACTTCAGTCTGAGCAATTCATAAGCCCAGCACTTTCTTTTTCACCATTCATATTAATGCCAATAGCAAGGTAAGCCGCTTTAGCCCGAACTGCGGTGCCAGTATCCCGTTTTTTGACGTGAATACAATCCAAGTAAACGATAGGATAGACCGCATCCAAAGGCCGTAATTGCCAGTGTTTGGTTAGTCAGGGCCAGCGTCGATATTAGCGTAGCAGAGACTTCAGCGTCATACCCTTCAGTCAAACGCTGCTGTATCTCACGTACTGTCATGACTCGGGAATAAAGTGATATGATTTTGTCATCAAAGCTGGTTCAGCGTGTTTGATGCTTAGGGATTAATTGCGGCTCGAAGCTACCATAGTACGCAATAGTTTACATATTCTCGGTTGAAATAAACGTAAAATAGTAGCTGCTGGCCTGAGGAAGATCTAAACCTTAGGAACTCTAGGTGAGGCTGAGCAGAATCTCTGTACGTTTGAAACGCAACGGGATGAGGCTTATCCATCCATTGCTAAATGTTGTCGCAATAATTGATCATGGATAGCTTCATTCTATGACTATCCACCGGAAATACGGCGGATTATTTATACGACTAAGCCATTGAGTCCGTCAAAATGAGTTTACGCAAAGCCACCAAGAGCTCAGGTTTTTTTTCCGACCGTCACTTACACAAAACATGACGCACCACCCTCGGCTTATTTGACTAATTACAACACTTGCAGCCAATTATTCACTTCAATCATATTCTCATCCGTGATCAAACCGGTTGCCTTCATAAAACGAATTTTTTGCTTTATGTATTCGTATCTTACTTGCGCTAATTCACGCAACACTCTATATTCAAGTTGCAAGCCATATAAAACATCAGACATTGATTCTTCGCCGTATTCAAACGCTTTTTCTAATGCTTCTCTAGATTTAACCGCTGATTCCAGAGCCTTTCGCGTCGCAGCAATACGATCAACACTGTTATTGGTACTCATATAAGAGTCAGTAGTCTCCTTAATCAAAAAACGTATCTTTGCTTCATTTTCAGCTTGAGTACTTGACAGCTCATGCTTTGCTTTATTCATTTGGCTCGTCATTACACCACCAGAAAATAGTGGGATGTTAACGTTAATGGCGCCTACGGTTACATCATATTGATTTGCCGCCGTACTTTGATACCCCTGGTTAGATGAAAGATAAGACATTTGCATATCTACTACCGGGAGATGTCTTGATTTGTAGACGTCCACATTAGAACTGGCCGCTTCTATTGCTTTTATTTGGGCAGCCAAGGTCGGATTTTCACTTCTTGAGACCGCAATCCAATCGTCCAATTTACCTTCAAGCTTGATGAAGCTAATCTCTTTACGTAATTTATGAAGTTTTCCAGGTTCAATATTAGTTAACTCCCTCAAACTTTGCTTAGCAATTACTACTAACGTTTCGGCCTCAATAACAGTCGCTTTTACTTGATCCAGTCTTGCCTCTATTTCATATACGTCAGTAATTAAGACTATGTGTTTAGCATATAGCTTTTGTGCTTGCTCCAATTCCTTTTGCATGGTTTCTTGTTCCGCCTTAAGATAAAAAAGATCATCTTCAGCAAATAATATATTGAAATATCTTTCAACCACCTTAAACATAAGCTCATGCAATACGGCAACTTGCTCTAAAGCATACTGATCTTTAGCTTGCTGAGACCTTCGCCACTCCCAAAATTTAGTAAAGTCAACCAAAGATTGGCTTAAAGATACATTATAACGAGTACCATTATAATGTTTTGACAAATCAACTGCCTCCCTCATGTTAGGCGTCTTTCCTATTATCTGATTGTTCTGCGAAAAGTTGGTAGAAGCATTTATTTGCGGTAGCATTGCACCCAAAGCCACGCCTTTTTGATCCGTGCCAATTTCAACTTTGTAACCTGCCATTTGTAATTCCGGGTCAAATTCAAGTGCTTGTTGATACACAGCAAGCAAATCTTCTGCCTTTGCAGGACTCAGCTGCAGCAACATTAAGCAAACAATTAACCCGTAGCTTTTTCTCATTG
>CAMDOP010000418.1 GCA_945903675.1 Crenothrix polyspora | reverse complement strand
ATGAGCTACAAAAGGGTATCGTGCGGAGAATTGAATCAATTCTTATCCCTGTTTTAGGCCAAGAAAATATTCGAGCGGAAGCTACGGTTGATGTTGATTTCTCTCATAGTGAACAAGCGGCAGAAATTTACACGCCCAATAATACTCCTACAAACGTTGCTAAACGTAGCGAGCACTCGAAATCATCTACTAACGAGGATAACAGTAAAATCGGGGGAGTGCCTGGCGCAACGTCGAACCAACCCAGCCAACTCAATCAATTACCCATTCTTAATCAAACAACACCAACAACTAGCAACGCGAACCCTTTAAATGACGAACATGAAACTACAACTAATTATGAAGTTGATAAAACAGTTAGTTTTATTAAAAATCCTACAGGCACTATTAGTCGCCTAACGGTTGCTGTTGTCGTCAATAATAAAACTGAACTCGACAAGCATGGCAATCCCGCTAGCATTGCTATTAATGATGATGAATTACTACAGCTCACTAATCTTGTAAAACAAGCAATGGGCTATAAGGTAGAGCGTGGCGATGCGTTAAGTGTCGCTAATATTGCTTTTAAAAATACAGTTAGCGAACACATTGCTCCACCTGTTTACTGGCATCAGTTTATAACTATTGAAAATGCCAAAACTGCCCTTCAATATCTATTAGGTCTATCAATAATTGCTTACCTATTATCGATACTTAAGCCTTTGGTTAAGCAGGTATTATCTAATAAAAAAGCCACCAACCAACCGATTGATTCAAACCAACCAGAAGTTAATGGTCAATTTACAAATATTGAGGCGACCAGAAAAATGGCTGCCGAAAATCCTCAAATAGCCGCTAGTGTCATTAAAAACTGGGTGAACAAATGACCGAAGCTAGCTTACAAAAAGCCGCTATTTTAATGCTGGCTCTGGGCCAAAATGAAGCTGCTGAGGCTTTAAAATATTTAGATCACCACGAGATTGAAAAACTAGGTGTCGCTATGTCAGCAATGAAAAGTGTCTCTAGTGAGGATCTGGAACTGGTATTAAAAGAATTTCACGAAGATTCAATCACTCAAACATTATTTGGAATCGATTCTGAAAACTATATACGTCATGTACTGACAAAAGCACTGGGTGAAGCGAAAGGAACAAATTTACTCAATAGAATTCAGATCAATCGCGACGTTTCTGGAATTGAGTACTTAAAACACATGGAGAGCAAAGCCGTTGCTCAATTAATCGCTCAAGAACATCCGCAGATCATTGTGGTTATTATGGTTCATCTTGAACCTATGCAAGCCAGCGAAGTACTCATGAAATTACCTGAAAATCTCAGGACAGAAGTGCTTTTAAGAATTACCAACATTGATATTGTTCAACCCATTGCACTTAGTGAACTGAATGATTCATTATCTGAACTGCTAATCGGCAATAATATCCTTAAAGCCATGCCTATTGATGGCATTCGATCTACAGCGTCTATTATCAACTGCTTAGGAAATGGCATTGAGTCTGGTCTACTATCAAAACTCACTGAAATTAATGCTGATGTAACGGAAAAAATTAAGACTCAATTATTTAATTTTGAAGACATAACAAACCTGAACGATAAAGATATTCAACAGATATTACAATCAATATCTACAGAATCACTCATCGTTGCACTCAAAGGCGCTAGAGAGGAGTTAAAAGATAAATTCTTTCATAATATGACTGAGCGTGCTGCTGAAATGCTTTCTGATAACATTCAAGCACAAGGCCCTGTAAAACTTAAAGATATTGATAGGCAGCAAAAAGAAATTCTGCAAACCATCAGGCATTTAGCTGATGGCGATAAAATTAATATATTCCCTGATAGTGAGTCCTATTTTGTTTAGCTCTAACCCAGACTCCCTTCAAAATCATTGCCAAACTTGGGACTTAAAATCCTTTGATGACATCAATGACGCCCAAAAAACAAATCATGAAAATAGTCCTGACCACTTAACATCTTCAGACATTGAACACCAAAATAATGCCGACAAAACTCAAGGGTATCAAGCTGGCTTCGATCAAGGCTATGCTGACGGTTTAGAGCAAGGCTTAGCGCAAGGTTTTGAACAAGCCTCCTTAAAAGCTGAGGAAGAATACAGTCAACTGCAAGTGCAATTAAGCGAAAAATTTAATGCGCTATTCAATGTTTATGAGAATGATTTAAATAACGCTAGAGAAAATATTGCAACAGAAATCCTAGAATTCAGTTTGTATTTGACTCAGGCTATGGTTAATACCGCTTTAAAAATACAACCGGAATTATTAATCACCATTATAGAGCAGTCTCTTAATGCCCTACCCTGCCTAGAATTGCCTGCTAAGCTACATATAAATCCACTTGATGCACCTTTAGTCGATGAAACCCTAGGGCAACAATTAACGGAATCAGGCTGGAAAATAATAAAAGACCCTAATATCGAACCTGGCGGCTGTAAAATTAATACAGCGACTAATGAAATTGATGCAAGTATTGCCACTCGTTGGCAATACTTGCAACTATCATTAGGACAAAGCACTGAATGGTTAAAATCTAATTAGCCTATGAAAACGCAAGAAAACATTTGGATACCTTTTATAAAAAATTGTCAGCACCAATTAAAAGGTCAAGAAACTTTTCAGTGTTTTGGTCGTGTTACTCGAGTGGCCGGTTTAGTGATGGAAGCTACTGGCTTAAAACTTGCTATTGGAAGTCCTTGTCATATCCGATTACCCAGTGGTCACCGCCTAGATGCTGAAGTCGTTGGATTTGGCAATGAACGTTTATTTCTTATGCCGCTTGGAGATGTTGAAGGTGTTCAACCTGGAGCACTGGTCATTCCTAGCAATGTGGAAAAACAGCGACCCACACTTCTTCATAGAGAACACAAAACTGATGATTCGTTAACTCATGGCCGCCGAGTTCCTGTTGGAGACGCGTTATTAGGTCGGGTACTTGATGCTACAGGCCAGCCTATTGATGATTTAGGTCCTATTTATGGCTATCAAACAGCTCCTCTTTATTCACAACCCATAAATCCATTACGAAGAGAACCTATAACGACAGTTTTAGACGTTGGTATTCGTGCAATAAACAGTATGCTGTCAGTCGGTCGCGGGCAACGAATGGGCTTATTTGCAGGCTCAGGCGTAGGAAAAAGCGTATTACTGGGCATGATGGCTCGCTATACATCAGCAGATGTGATTGTGGTCGGCTTGATTGGAGAGCGAGGCCGGGAAGTTAAAGAGTTTATTGAAAATATTTTAGGTGATGAAGGCCTTGCTCGTTCAGTGGTGGTTGCTGCACCCGCTGATTTGCCGCCATTACTTCGATTACAGGGCGCAACTTATGCGACTGTTATTGCCGAACACTTTCGTG
>CAMDOP010000417.1 GCA_945903675.1 Crenothrix polyspora | reverse complement strand
GCACGGATTAAAGCTTCTAGCACACGGCGATTAAACTTACGCAAATCAACGCGTTGACATAAATCATAAAGCCCTAAAAACACGCCACGCTCTTCGCGTTCTAGAAGCATATCTTCTATAGCGCCCTGCCCTACACCTTTGATGGCTCCCAAGCCATAAATGATGTCGTTTGCTTCGTTGACCGTAAATTTATACATGGACATATTAATAGCCGGTGGCAGTATGACTTGCTTCATCTGCCGACATTCTTCTATTAAAATGACTACTTTGTCGGTGTTATCCATATCCGAGGACAACACGGCTGCCATAAAGGCCGATGGATAATGCGCTTTTAGCCAAGCGGTTTGATAAGCAACCAAGGCATAGGCTGCAGAATGCGATTTATTAAAACCATAGCCGGCAAACTTTTCCATTAAATCAAACACATAAGTGGCAATGTCTTCTTCAACGTTATTTTGTACTGAACCTTCTAAGAACTTGCCTCGTTCTTTAGCCATTTCCTCGGGCTTTTTCTTACCCATGGCTCGACGCAACATATCGGCACCGCCCAAGGTATAAAGCGCCATTTCCCTAGCAATTTGCATCACTTGTTCTTGATACAAAATAACGCCGTTGGTAGGCTTTAAGATAGGCACTAAAATCGGATGAGCGTATTCTGCTTTGGCGCCATGTTTTACATTAATATAATCATCAACCATGCCCGATTCTAAAGGCCCAGGACGAAATAGCGCCACCAAGGCGATAATGTCATCAAAACAATCGGGTTTAAGCTTTTTAATCAGCTCCTTCATACCACGCGATTCTAACTGGAACACCGCCGTGGTCAGACCATTCTTTAGCAATACATAAGAGGCTTGGTCATCTCTAGGAATGGTAGTAATGTCAACTAAGTCTTCACCCGCCAAACGTTTTTTATCATTGATGGTTTGCAAAGCCCAATCAATAATGGTCAAGGTGCGTAAGCCTAAAAAGTCGAACTTAACTAAACCTACCGCTTCTACGTCATCTTTATCGAACTGGGTAACTAAATTACTGCCATCTTCTTCACAATATAAAGGTGTGAAATCGGTCAACTTAGTGGGCGAGATCACCACACCACCAGCATGCTTGCCGGCATTTCTGACCGTACCTTCGAGTGACAACGCCATATCTATCAAGGCTGTCACTTCTTCTTCGGTATCGTAGAGCTGCTTAAGATCAGGACTATCCGTTAAGGCCTTAGTCAGCGTCATGCCGATTTCAAAAGGAATCAATTTGGCTAAGCGATCAACAAAGCCATAAGGAAAACCTAAGACCCGCCCTACATCGCGGATAACCGCTTTAGCTGCCATAGACCCATAAGTAATGATCTGCGCCACATGATCGCGACCATAATGACGCGCCACATAATCAATGACCTCATCACGTCTATCCATGCAAAAGTCGATATCAAAGTCAGGCATAGAGACCCGCTCTGGATTCAAAAAGCGCTCGAACAATAAATCAAACTCGATAGGATCTAAATCGGTAATTTTAAGTGCATAAGCCACTAAAGACCCAGCACCCGAACCACGACCAGGGCCAACAGGAATCAAATTGTTTTTAGCCCACTGAATAAAGTCAGCCACAATCATAAAATAACCAGGAAAGCCCATCTGGCTGATCATCTTCAACTCAAAATCTAAGCGTTGATAATACACCTGCCTATTTTCTTCATCCGTGCCCTTACCTATCGCCGGATAATGTAAAAAGCGATCTTCCAGACCTTTTTCAGCCTCTAGTGTCATGTGCTCACTTAAGGTCATACCGGCGGGCACAGGGAAATCGGGTAAGAAGTTCTCACCTAAAGTCAGCGTGATAGTACAGCGCTTGGCTATTTCTACACTGTTTTCTAAGGCTTCTGGGATATCCGCAAACAACTGCTGCATGTCTTCAGTGCTGCGTAAATACTGTTGATCGGTATAGTCTTTGGGTCTGCGTTCATCATCTAAGACGCGACCTTGATTAATACAGACCCGTACTTCATGGGCGGCAAAATCTTTTTGGTGAAGAAAGCGCACATCATTGGTCGCCACCACAGGTAAACCTGTAAGTGCTGCCAATTCAACAGCGGCCTCTATATAAGCTTCTTCATCAGCTTTACCGACCCGCTGTAATTCCAGATAAAACGCGTTTTTAAATACGTCAGACCATTGTTTTGCTAACTGCTGGGCGACACTCGTTTTACCTGCAACTAAGGCTTTACCGATATCGCCGTCCATCGCCCCCGACAAGGCAATTAAACCTTGATGATTAGCTGCGATCCATTCATAGCGCAGCATAGGCACACCTAAATGCTGGCCTTCTTGATAAGCTTTTGAGACCAACTCGGTGAGCGTGACATAACCGACATTATTATTGACCAACAAGGTCAGTCGAAAAGGCGCAGAAGGTTCTTCAGGGTTATAAATTAAGACATCAGCGCCGGCTATGGGCTTAATGCCTTGGTCTCTCGTGGCCTTGTAAAACTTAACCAAAGAAAATAAATTTGCATGCTCTGTCACAGCAATGGCGGGCATATTAAGCTCAACTAAACGCTTAGCTAAAGCCTTAATCTTGACCGTACCATCGACCAAGGAAAATTCGCTATGTAATCTTAAATGAATAAAAGCCGGTTGCATGTAGGATCGTAAACTTATGGTAATGGGGAGGATGTGTAGTTTTTAAAGTTTATACAGTGTAGCCACAACGGTGTATCTGCAGTAAAACAGTTTCAGCTGTTTTACTAAGTAATAGCTGAAGCTATTACACTCCAAACCAACTAGGTTAAGTTGCATGTTTTTGCAAACCATCACCATCATGCAAAAATATTGGTTTAACGACTTAGAATCCAGAAGCATTTAGCCTAATTAATTAATGACAGACTATCATACAAACACCGAAAAAACCGGAAACCCAACAAAAAAAGGCGGTTTTACGGCAACAAACAAGAAACCTTTAACTCTTGAAGGGGATTTGTCGCCTCAAGATTGCAAACTCGTCGAACACGAATCGGAATCGGTAGCTCCTGATTGCACATCAACAGTGACAAATTGGCGATTCTAAAGCTCGTGATGTGCAATCAGTATCATCAACATGAACAACGATAGCCTAAGCTGTGTCGTCAAACTGTTTTTTGCGGCGATTTCTGGCTAAACAAATCGGAATCTTGAAGCTTTGATTTCGATTCGTCTAGGCCTGATTGCGATTCAAGCTCGACTGATTGCCATTTTCGCGCAGCTGATTGCGAATCGAAAATGACAAGTCGGGCATTCTAAAGCTAGTGTTTTGCAATCGGTGCAATCAACATGGGCAGCGATAGCCTAAGAATAGCCGTCAAAACGTTTTTGGCGGCCATTCCTGTCTGAACAAATCCGAATCATGCCGGCTAAGTTCCGATTCATTCCTGCCTG
>CAMDOP010000416.1 GCA_945903675.1 Crenothrix polyspora | reverse complement strand
CCGAGATTTGCTACAAAATCAAAGTTAAAAACAAGTGATCGACCTTTTTTCAACAGCTCGATTTTACGCTTTAGGTGATGTGTATTAGTACCAAATATGGGCTGTCCTAAACGATCTTTAATCATATAACCAAGAACCAGCTCTGAAATATCAACCGAAACTCTCACGACTACAGTTAGGCGCAGAGGTTGACCGACATTCACCACCTCTACTTTTTCGCCTTTTGCATCGAGCAAGGTAATATTCTCGACCGTAGCTTCTCCACTGCCGGAAATAGTTTGCAACCTACCATCCGCTGATGGCTGCTGCCGAATGGTCAGGTTTTCCTTTTCGGCTAACATCGCATTATAATAATCCATGACGGCTTCAGGCTCACCTTGCATAGCGATTTTACCTGCATTGAGTAAGACAGCCCGATCACATATAGTCTGTATCGCCTGCTTATCATGGGAAACAATCAGTAAGGTAGTGCCCAACTTTCGAAATGTCCGTATACGATGGAAACTTTTGTGCTGAAAGTAGGCATCGCCCACTGATAAGGCTTCATCGACTATCAGCACATCGGGTCTTCTGGCTGTCGCTACACTAAACGCAATGCGCATTTGCATACCGCTGGAATAAACCCGCACCGATTGATCGATATAATCACCAATTTCAGCAAAAGCCTCAATCTCGGGCATTAAACCAGTAATTTCTGCAATCGTCATGCCTAATAATTGCCCTGCCATGTAGACGTTTTGGCGTCCGGTAAAATCGGGATGAAAACCCATACCCAGCTCCAACAAGGCTGCCACACGTCCGGTGATGGCAACGCTACCCGTGGTGGGTTGTGTCGTGCCAGTAATCATCTTCAACAAAGTGCTTTTACCAGCACCATTTATGCCAATAATGCCAACTGCCTCTCCCGGATTAACAGTCAAATTAATGTTCTGCAATACCCATGTCAGCTGATGTCTTGGCTTGCTAAAAGGCACAAGCCATTCTCTTAAACGCGACCATCGTGTTGGATAATGTTTGTAGGCTTTGCCTAAATCTGTGATGGTAATGGTGCCCATATTTAGTGTGTTTTCATGTCAGATACATTAACTGTAAGTCTCATAACTCATCCACCATTTCGCCAACATGCTTACGAAAAAGACGCATACCGAACACACACAAGATAACCGCAACAACTGTAACCGGCACTAAACTTTGCCATGCCGGCCATTGTTCACTAACAAAAATGCTCTGAAATGCATTAATAAGGCTAGCCATAGGATTATATCTCATCATTTTTTGCACGGATTCAGGCAAAATACTGAGGGGGTAAACAATGGGTGTAAGCCAAAACCAAAACTGAATAAAGATGCCAAAAAACTGCCCCACATCGCGAAAAAAAACGTTCAGCACGCCCAACGTGATCCCCAAACCAATGGCAAACAAAACTAAAATAGCAAGTAAGGGGAATATCGCCACATAAACTAAACCTGGAAAATTACCGGAAATTAACAAAAAAAGACTGAAAAGTGTAAATATTATAAAAAAATTAACCATGGCATTAGTTACCAAAATAACTGGCAAACATAATCGTGGAAAACTCAATTTTTTAATGAGGTTGGCATTTTCAAGAAAGGTGTTTTGTGCGCGATTGACAATTTCTGCGAATAGACCCCAGGTAAGCACTCCGGCACAGAGGTAAATACTATAAGAAAAAGCACCATCAATACCTGGTAATTTAGAACGCATAATTTGCGAAAAGATTACCGTGTAAACAATAATCATGGCCAGTGGGTTTATTACTGTCCAAGTCGCCCCCAGCAGCGAATTGGTATATTTTGACTGGAATTCACGCTTAACATTACCGACAATAAAGCCGCGATATGCCCACAACGACTTAAATGTGTGACCCATTAATAGTACTCCAAAATGAACAACTTGTGATTCCTTAAACAAACCTATTAAATATATCTTGGTTGTTTTAAATTAAACCAACATGGTTGGCACGCCCATGTAATTTTTTAGCTGTAAAAGTAGACGTTTATTTCATGTAAAGCAATGGCCACTAGAATTCCCAACGTATTACCAAGTATGTCATACCAGCAAAATCCGCTACCATAGTATTTATCCCAAACTTCTTTGCCAATACCAATGGCAAATGTCAGAAACACACTTTGAGCCAACCCAAAAACAATTAGATTGCTTTCCATAATGCCAAAACTAACGACTATATGCTGTTGCTTGTCTTTTTGGTGTAACCAGTGAAAAACACAATTAATGACATTGCTCATATTTTAAATAAATGCAAACTTAACCCGCCATAAGTAGTAATCTTTATTGATGCTGATTTTCTGATAGCAAAAAACACCAGAAAAAAACTCATTTTTTGACATAAACTGCCTTTTTGTCAGTCAAGCTTTGTTAACTGGGTAACGCTTGTAACCATTTATTAACTTCAATCATGTTTTCGTCAGTGATCAAGCCAGTTGCTTTCATAAACCGTATTTTTTGTTTTATGTATTCGTATCGTACTTGCGCTAATTCACGCAACACTCTGTATTCAAGTTGTAAGCCATATAAAATATCGGCCATTGATTCTTCACCGTATTCAAATGCTTTTTCTAATGCTTCTCTAGATTTAACCGCTGATTCCAGAGCCTTTCGCGTCGCAGCAATACGATCAACACTGTTATTGGTACTCATATAAGAGTCCGTGGTCTCCTTAATCAGAAAACGGATTTTAGCTTCATTTTCAGCTTGAGTGCTTGACAGCTCATGCTTTGCTTTATTCATTTGGCTCGTCATTACACCACCAGAAAATAGTGGGATGTTAACGTTAATGGCGCCTACCGTTACATCATATTGCTTTGCCGCCGTACTTTGATACCCCTGGTTAGATGAAAGATAAGACATTTGCATATCTACGACCGGGAGATGCCTTGATTTGTAGACGTCCACATTAGAACTGGCCGCTTCTATTGCTTTTATTTGGGCAGCTAAGGTCGGATTTTCGCTTCTTGAGACCGCAATCCAATCGTCCAATTTACCTTCAAGCTTGATAAAGTTAATCTCTTTACGTAATTTATAAAGCCTTCCCGGTTCGCTATTAGTTAACTCCCTCAAACTTTGCTTAGCAATGACTACTAACGTTTCGGCCTCAATAACCGTCGCTTTTACTTGATCCAGTCTTGCCTCTACTTCATACACGTCAGTAATTAAGACTATGTGTTTAGCATATAGCTTTTGTGCTTGCTCCAATTCCTTTTGCATGGTCTCTGTTTCCGCCTTAAGATAAAAAAGATCATCTTCTGCAAACAATATATTGAAATATCTTTCAACTACCTTAAACATAAGCTCATGCAATACGGCAACTTGCTCTAAAGCATATTGATCTTTGGCTTGTTGAGACCTTCGCCACTCCCAAAATTTAGTAAAGTCAAG
>CAMDOP010000415.1 GCA_945903675.1 Crenothrix polyspora | reverse complement strand
CAAGTGGTCTGTGAATGCCCGCCTAAAACTACTATTACTGGCGAGCCAAAGCCCTGTGTTGCTTGTGGTCAAAGTCCTTGTGTTTGCTACAAAGAGTCACCAGAAGTTTGTAGTATTTGTGGTGAAGAACCTTGCTCTTGTAAGAAACGACAAAAAATAAAGGTTAAGCTCAAAGACGGAAAAGAGCGTGAAATCCAGCATATGATATCCACTTCATTTTGGAGTGCCGATGGTAAGCCTATTTCAGCAGAAGAGTTCTTAAATAATTTGTTTGGTGAGTTGCCCAGTCTATTCAAAAGCGAAGCCGAATTAAGAACCTTGTGGTCGCACCCGATGACTCGCAAGACCTTACTTGAAAAATTAGCCGATGCAGGTTATGGCAAAGAAGAACTGGCTTCATTACAACAACTCATTGATGCCGAGAAAAGCGACCTATTTGATGTCTTAGAATATGTGTTTAACAGCGATATTAAACCCATTACAAGGGAAGCCCGAGTCGCTGCTGCACAAGCCAATATATTTGCCTTTCTTAATGCTCAACAGAAAGAGTTTATTGATTTCGTATTAAGTAAGTATATAGAAACTGGTGTAGAGGAATTAGACCAAGAGAAATTGGCGACATTATTGAATATCAAATATCACTCATTAGAAGATGCCAAAGCAGTGCTTGGGGCAGTTGCGAATATTAGTTCTTTGTTTATCGAGTTCCAGAAGCATTTGTATGAACAGATAGCAGCTTAATCAACTCGCTTAAAGTACCTGTCATGTAGGGCAATGCGTATTTTATATCACTAAAAATTCCCTATATACAGACTTGTCTGTAAAATTACACAATTTATTTTATAAATGGAGCAATTTTAGATGGGTAGAGCGTATCAAAACCGTAAAGATTCTATGGCGAAAACTTCCGATGCTAAGGCAAAGGTGTATAGCAAATATGGTCGTGAATTATATGTATGCGCTAAGTCTGGGGGTATTGATCCTGATGGCAATCTAGCTTTACGGGGCTTAATTGATAGAGCGAAAAAAGATCAAGTTCCTACTCATGTCATTGAAAAAGCCATAGATAAAGCTAAAGGCGGCGGCGGTGAGGATTTTGCACCTATACGCTATGAAGGCTTTGGCCCGGGTGGCTGTAAGGTCATCGTTGATTGTTTAACGGATAACCCCAATCGTACTTTTGGTGATGTCCGCCAGTGTTTTACTAAAACAAAATGTAAAATTGGCACACAAGGTGTTGTCAGTCACATGTTTGATCATTCCGCTATTTTAGTATTTGCACATGCTGATGAAGACACTATATTAGAAGCGTTACTTTCTGCCGATGTCGATGTCACTGATATTGAAAGTAGTGATGGCAGCATTACTGTTTTTACACCACACTCAGAATATTTTAAAGCCAAGCAAGCCTTATTAGATTTGTTAGGCACTATTGACTTTGATGTCGATGAAATTCAATTTATACCAAAAGAATTCATGACTATGAATCCTGATGATATTGAGTTGTTTGATAAATTTTTAGATTTATTGAATGATTTGGATGATGTGCAAAACATTTATCATGATGTAACTATTTGATTATATAAGTTAAGTTGAATCCACCTATGTAGTAGGTGGTTTTAAACTCAACTGATAAGCAATGCCATCAACCATCAAACGTCTATTTGTTCAGACTCTTCTTCGAATTCAACTTGATTAAAAAGAAGATTTAACGCTTTATGTACTTCATCTACGCCGGTTTTTTTCAACGCTGAAAATAACTGTATCGATAAAGGAAAATTAATATCGATGAGTTCTTTTTGCACCTGCATCAAGGTGTTTTTTGCTGCGCCATAGGTTAATTTGTCGGCTTTAGTTAATAAGATATGTAGAGGTAAGCCAGTATGCTGACACCATTCGACCATTTGCCAATCGAATTCGGTTAAAGGATGACGTACGTCCATGACTAAAATGATGGCGCATAATGACTTGCGTTGCGTTAAATATTTTTCCATGAGTTCGTGCCATTTTTTTTTCACGGCAATAGGCACTTTGGCATAACCATAACCGGGTAAATCTACAAATCGTTTCTGATCATTGATTTCGAAAAAATTCAGCATCTGTGTTCTACCAGGTGTTTTACTAATCCTAGCTAAACCATTTTGTCGCGTTAGGGTATTAATGGCACTCGATTTCCCGGCATTTGAACGTCCAGCAAACGCGATTTCTTTGCCCTGGTCTTCAGGTGTATCTTTAAGATCGGGTGAACTGTTAATAAATTTTGCTTGGTGATAAATTGGATTCATGGCTGTCTCGCTTAAGCTTACTAATTAGGGTAGAATCTGGTTACATTTAGTAGCCTAAATATTAAGGGCTACCATACCATGACAACTTTATTCTAAAGGGAAATACGATGAAAAAAAAATTGCTGGCTCTTTCATTTGCCATGGCATTTACCGGTACTTCAAGTATTTTACATGCAGAAGACGCTATTGATGCAGGAAAAGAAAAAGCGGCGGCTTGTGTTAGTTGTCATGGAGAGCATGGAAACAGCTTAGTCTCAATATTTCCCAAGCTTGCAGGCCAGCATTCTTCGTATTTTTTAAAGCAGCTACAAGCCTTCAAAAACGGTACACGTAAGAATCCTATAATGTCTGCCATTGCGATGGGCTTGTCTCAGGATGATATGGCTGATCTCGGCGCTTACTATGCAGCGCAAAAAATTTCAGCAAATGAATTGCCAATTTTAGATGATGATGAAGATGAAAAGCCAGCGACAAGTAATGCCAGCGACAAGACACCCTTGCAAGCAATAATTGCCCAAGGCAGTGATTTATACCGTAACGGAGATTTACCTCGAGAAGTTTCAGCTTGTATTGCTTGTCATGGCCCTTTTGGCGAAGGTAGCAAACCAGCTGCATTCCCATCATTGAAATCACAACATGCCGATTATTTGATAAAAACATTAACTGAATTCAAAACCGATGTTCGTAGCAATAATCCTGATAACATGATGCACATGATAGCTAAAAAGATGACCACTGAAGAAATTAAAGCGGTGGCTTATCGTATTTCAATGATGAAATAAGCACTACGGCTAGCAACTTAAGGTTGGTTAACCGACAAGACTCCCCTGGTCGCAGACAAAAGGCTCAGGGCGAAGGGTTAAACCTAACATCTGCCCGCCTTAAGTTGCTAGACAGTTTTATCGACTAAACATTAACGCTTAACTAGTAGCATCACTCTTAAATCTATTAAAGAGTGATGCTTTTTGACCTGCCTTTCTCGACTTTATTAATCGACTATCTTCTTTGGGAACTTAATTTATGTTAAAAAAAACCATTAAAATCAGTTTTTTAATCTTAGTTTTCTTTTCTTCTTTTTTAGTTAAAGCAGAATCCGTAGGTTATGAAACGCTATCACCGGCTCAACCTACACA
>CAMDOP010000414.1 GCA_945903675.1 Crenothrix polyspora | reverse complement strand
CGGCATTTTTCCTGCTATCTTTGGTACTGTAATGATGGTCATGATGATGTCGGTGATTGTAACGCCTTTTGGTGTGATTGCTGCCGTGTATTTACGTGAATATGCTAAACAAGGTTTCACTACTCGTTTAATTAGAATAGCGGTGAATAATCTAGCGGGTGTGCCTTCGGTTGTTTATGGGGTGTTTGGTTTAGGCTTCTTTGTTTACATTTTGGGGGGCAATATCGACCAATTGTTTTTCCCAGAGTCTTCCCCTGCCCCGGTTTTTGGTACACCTGGTTTATTATGGGCTTCTATTACTTTGGCTTTGTTAACTCTGCCTGTTGTTATTGTCTCTACAGAAGAAGGCTTGGCGCGTATTCCAAGTTCTATTAGGGAAGGTAGTTTGGCTTTAGGGGCCACTAAACTTGAAACCTTATGGTTGACGGTATTGCCTATGGCGAGTCCTGCCATGATGACGGGGTTAATACTAGCGGTAGCTAGGGCGGCTGGTGAGGTCGCGCCATTAATGTTGGTAGGCGTCGTTAAGTTAGCGCCCACTTTACCCTTAGATGGCAACTTTCCGTTTTTGCATTTAGATAGAAAATTTATGCATCTTGGATTTCATATTTATGATGTCGGTTTTCAAAGCCCCAATGTTGAGGCGGCGAGACCATTGGTTTATGCGACTGCATTATTGCTGGTGTTGGTAATTATTGGCCTAAACTTGGCTGCAATTGTCATCAGAAATAATCTGCGAGAAAAATATCGGGCACTGGAAGGTTAAACAAATGACACAACAAATAAGATCACACTCAATTGATATGAGCTCTGTATTACAAGGCAAGGATGCAGCACAACTGCCTACTGAAACCTGTATTAAGGTAGAAAACTTAAATTTGTTTTATGGCGAAAAGCAGGCATTACATGGCATTAACATGGAAATGCAAAAGAACAAAGTGACCGCCTATATTGGGCCTAGTGGCTGTGGTAAATCAACGTTGTTGCGTTGTATCAATCGCATGAATGATTTGGTCGATAGTGCAAAGATAGAAGGAAAGATTCTATTAGATGGCGACAATATCTACGATAAATCTGTCAATGTTGCGGCATTGCGCAGACGAGTCGGTATGGTATTTCAAAAACCTAATCCCTTTCCTAAGTCTATTTTTGAAAATGTTGCTTATGGCCTTATAATTCAAGGTGTTAATGACAAGCGTGTCTTAGAAGAAACGGTTGAACATGCCTTGCGCGGAGCTGCATTATGGGACGAAATGAAAGATCGCTTAAATGATAATGCCTTAGGTATGTCAGGTGGACAACAGCAACGTTTGGTTATTGCTAGAGCCATTGCCATAGAACCTGAAGTATTGTTGTTAGATGAGCCAGCTTCTGCACTAGATCCTATTTCTACTTTAAAGATTGAAGAGCTCATCAATGAACTTAAAGAAAAATATACCATCGTTATCGTGACGCACAATATGCAACAAGCTGCGCGTGTTTCAGATTACACCGCATTTATGTATATGGGCGAATTGATTGAGATAGGTACCACTAGTGAGTTGTTTACTAATCCTAGTAAAAAACAAACAGAAGACTACATTACCGGTCGGTATGGCTAATTAGGAGCAGGCAATGGATAAAAGCAAAATAAGTCATCATATATCTGAACAATTCAATAAAGATTTGGAAGATGTACGTAATAAAGTCTTAGCCATGGGTGGCTTGGTTGAGCAACAATTAGAACAAGCTATAGAGGCGTTACTTTCATGTAATGTTGAGTTAGCTGAGCAGGTGATAAGTCAAGATAGACAAATTGATGCGCTAGAAACAGCGATTGATTTGGAATGTACGCAAATTTTAGCACTTAGACAACCTGCTGCTTTTGATTTAAGATTATTGCTTGCTGTCATTAAAATTATCCATGAATTGGAAAGAATAGGTGATAAGGCCAAGCGAATTGCTGACATGGCTATAAAGTTAGACTGTGTTGTTAACAACATGCCTAGGCATGAAATGGATCACATGATAGATCTGGTCAAGAGTATGTTAGATCATGCCTTGGATGCTTTTGCTAGGATGACGGTTGAAGATGTCCCTGAAATTACTGGCCGTGATGAAAAAGTTGATCGTGAATATGACAATATAGTCAGATTATTGATTACTCACATGATGGAAGATCCAAGAAACATTACTCGATCCTTAGACATACTGACTACAGTACGTGCTTTGGAACGCATAGGTGATCATTCTCGCTATATCTGCGAGCATTTGGTTTTTATGATTAAAGGCGAAAATGTTCGTCATTTGACGCAAGAAGAATTAGTCGAAAAGATCAAAAAACCTCTATAAGATTGGTACAATCTTAATGTAGTAAACGATCCAAGTCGGCAGTAATTAAACTGTGGGTTTGGGTCGTATTATTTTTGACGATATAAAAACCGCTAAGCCTTACTCGCTGCCAGGTTATACTGCAAATATAAATGGTGTAGCATCATCCTTACAAGGTATATAACCTTAACCTCCCGTCATATTCATATAGCGCAGAATAACCGGTTGTTCATGGACATTAAATTCATGTTTTTCTGGCTTGATTAACATAGCTTCAATAATGGTTTGTTTAAGTATCGCCATATTACCGGGATGAGCTCTAAGCACGGCTTTTAAATCAACTGAATGTTCGTTACCCAAACATAATAACAGGCGACCTTCCACCGTTAAGCGTACTCGATTACAGGTACTACAAAAATTGTCGCTGTGAGGTGAAATAAAACCTACCCGTGATGATGTGCCGTTGACCTTAAAGTAGTTTGAAGGCCCGCCGGTTTTTTCAAGACTAGCCACTAAGGAAAACTGCTGGGCTAAATCCTGTTTGATGAGATCACTAGAATAATACGCGCTGGATCGATCATGCTGATCCACGATGCCTAATGGCATTTCCTCGATAAAGCTGATATCTAAGCCATTATCGACGGCATACTGCACCAGATTACAGACTTCCAGATGATTTTGGTTTTTAAGTACCACGGTATTGATTTTTATACGCTCAAAACCAGCCCGTTTCGCCGCTTGTATGCCTCTAAGCACTTGCTGCAAATTACCAGTACGGGTGATGGCTTTAAATTTATCGTCATCTAAGGTATCTAGGCTGATATTAATGCGTTTGATACCGGTGGCTTTTAAGTCCATCGCCATGGTTTCTAATTGCGAACCGTTGGTGGTGATGACCAGTTCCTGCAAACTCTCAATTCGGCCTATATTTTCTAAGAGCTCCAGCGCACCTTTCCTAACTAAAGGTTCACCACCCGTGATCCGGATTTTTGTTACGCCTAATTCAGCGAAGGCTTTAGCCAAGGTATGAATTTCTTCTAGGGTTAAAATTTGTTCACGCGGCAAGAAAGTCATGTCTTCAGCCATGCAATACACACAGCGAAAATCACAACGGTCGGTGATAGAA
>CAMDOP010000413.1 GCA_945903675.1 Crenothrix polyspora | reverse complement strand
GTAAGTCTTGTAATGCCAGTTGAAAATACAACTGACACACTTTTTACACCGTTGACTGGAAATACGCTAATTGAAGTAGCGTTACAAGCAAATGTCTACATCAATAATACTGAAGGGACTGTCAACTTCGTTAGTTTGACAGGGTATGTTTCTAAATGGGGTTTTTCTGAACAAACGTTGACTAATGTTTTATCTACTCAAGAATTAATGTTGTATAGGGTATATCATCTAACATTTGCTGATCCCGCCCAAATATTTTGGAAACAGCACTATCCTACTTATCTTCTAACGAATTCTACTTTACAGGCGTTAATTACAGCCCAGACTCCGACCCAAATTAAGATGACTTATAACTGGTCAGTGTTAACGACTCAATATCCAGTTCTATCACTATCATTGGGCGCTACCAGTAATATCAACAGAGCTAGTTTTTATGATTACTTAATATGGTTAGTGGATACTCAGAATGGTGTTTTTCTTTATGATATCGCGACCAATCAATATACCTTAAGTGCAAACGTGGCTTCATCTGGTACTGCTGAATCATTAAATCCACTCGAAATCGCCAAGTTTGGAATGAATTATCCTGAGGTAAGACGGTATCAAGCCAATGTATTAAACGCTTATTCAGCATCTCCAGCAACCACATCAATCAGTAATAGTCAAATGGTCAGTCCAATCCGGCATGATTATATTGAAAGTTACCCCATTGCCTCAAACATGACGTCGAGAGTTACATTAGAAACAGCTAGAATGAATCAGCCTTTAACGGAAGTTTGGATTGAATATCAAAAAATCCAATTACAATTCACTCCTCCGGGACAATTAGTTGAATTTAATAATTCATCAGCATGGAATTCTTCAATTTTTGTCTATGGAAAAACCTATAATGTTAAGACATGGCGATTAAATGCCCGTGCGGTTGATGAAAATTTTCTTGTTGATTTAAATAACGCTTATGGAAAGTATACTGTTGATCATTCCATTGATTTAAAAACAAGTACAGACTTAAGTGTGTCACTACCCTTTTATAATACTCCGATCTATCCTTTTTTTGTGGAGGGTACCATGGTCAGTGAATCAGGTGCCGCTACAGATTCAACCTATCAATTTTATACTGACTCAACTACCTCAGCTAATTATTACCAAATTAGTATTCCATTATGGGCTAATCAAAATGTACGTGCCAATTACCAACCTAATTTTGATGCCGGACAGTTTTATTTCCCCCCTTATAAAAATGCCAGAGTTCTGGTTGGTTTGGGGTTTGATAATGCCTTTATAGCTGCTTTTCTAGATTGGGGTACGGGGACAGCATTGACTTTAGATTCTCAAGGCAATCAATTAGTTATGGGGCAGTCTAGCACTAGTCAAAATATAATTAAGCATAGTTATGTTGATAGTAAACCAGAACTACAAATCCAACGAACCGATGCTAAAGATACTGAGTTATTACAGTTTTCTGATGGATATATTATTTTACAAACTTTGTTGGGAGAATAAGGATGGCTCTCACTTGTAAAGTTGAGCTGAGTCAAACAGCAGGCTTGACGTTAACTGTAATTAACAGCGCAGGTAACATTACGCAAACGGCTGTATTTGATGGCACTACTATGACCTTCACTTGTAAGGGACAAAGTGCGACTAGTACTATAGTGCAAGATTCAGAAAGTGTAACTGTTAATTGTCAAACTTTCACTGTTAATGCTGATACGATTACCTGTAAATCTACAAAAAATACGTCACATTCAGCCGATGGTACCTTTACCATAAATAGCACCGGGAATTCGTCATTCACTTCATCAGCGGATACGACAATAGCACCAACTTCAAACCTGACTATGACAGCAGCCGATTTTTCTACAACAGCAACTAGTACAGCTAAATTAACAGGTGCCACCACAACCATCACTGGCACTCAACAAGCTACTGTAACTGGCGCTGAATTAGCTCTATCAGGCAGTTCAAGCGCTACTCTAAAAGGCGCTACAATTACACTTGATGCTGATTCGACTATGTCAATTTCAGGATTAACAACGACGGTCAAAGGATCAACTACTGCTATTCAAGGTAGTCTTGTTACCTTAGGAGGATAAGGTTTATGAGTTTAGATAATGTGCCGTATCAAAATTTTCTTGAAGAACTTCAAGATTTGGTGAATTTTAGACAGGAATATTCCCTGGATAATTCAGTTGCTGGAATAGAGGGTGATGATCCAGATGTAAAGCGCATAATTGAGGCGCTCGCTTTTTTTGGCGCACGAACCAAGATTACTGCTCTTCGCAGTATAGATGCGACAAATCGGCGACTGTATCAACAGTTTTTTTCATTTATGTTATCACCTTTGCCTGCAATGGTAATGCTGCAAGCCATTCCGAATGGTCATCTGACCGAAACTTTAATTGTTCCTGCCGGTACTGAGTTTGCGTTGGAACCCAAAGAAGGTGGCTTGGTAATGTTCCGCAATACTAGGACATTACGTATACTACCTATAACAATAGTTGCAGTTAAGCAAGAACTTTCAGATGGAAATGGAGTTAGGTTACTGTTGTCGTTTCAGGCTAATTTTGCACTAAATGAAGAGCCTGGGGTTAAAAAACTTCATATTAATTATTTAAACGATTTTGATCTTTCACATAAGGCATTTTATTTCTTAAAAAATAATTTGAATAATGCTACTGTTCAGTTTGGACTTTATGATGAGAATCAGCCAAATACCCCTTGTGGGTTTGGTTTTAATCCTCCACCAGATGAAATTTCTAGTGACGAATTTCGTCATCCTTTAGAAATTGAAAGGAGTTATTTTCAATTTCCACAACAAGAACTTTTTTTGGAACTAGACATTCCTTCGTCCCCGCGTAACTGGAAACAATTTACTGTTATTTTTGAGTTGGAAACGCCTTGGCCTAGACAACTTCGTCTAAATCAGAGTTTATTTCAATTATTTGTGTCACCAGCTTTTAACAATATAAAGGCAATGGCACAGCCTATAATTTGTGACGGGACTCAAGAACGTTACACCATTCGACATTCAACACCAGAACTTGGTTTTAGCTTACAGAATGTACTAGGTGTTTACGAAGTAGGGCTGAAAGGTATGCTACCGTTTAGGCCAGGTATTTTAGCTGGGGGCAATGGATCCTTTGAAATAGAGCAGGGACCTCGCCAAGAAAGCCCTGCCAATTTATATTGGTTAGTCCCACATTTTCCTGCTGCCTTTGATACACCTAGGACATTACTGGTTGAAGCGTTATGGCATCAACCCTGGTACGATCAAATAATAGAACTCCAATATACATTTAGGTTTTTTAATAAGCATAATCAAGGCGTGCAATGGGATTCGATAGGTTCAATAATGCCTCATGCAGAAAATCGTCAATTAGATAATGTAACTCAATTCATCAATTTATTTACTTTGATGCATATTACTTATTTTA
>CAMDOP010000412.1 GCA_945903675.1 Crenothrix polyspora | reverse complement strand
AAGCGGCAGTAATATATTCAGCTTCCCTGAAAAAATTATCATTACGATCACCATTTCTAATTTTAAAATTGAAGATAGTTTCAATAATATTGTATTTATTAATGTAATCCTGATTGGTCGTTGTATTTGGCATTACTGGTTCTTGAGCAATCAGATAGCCCCCATCCTTAAGCGACTTACTAATAGAATTCATTGTTGAAAAAAGACAAATAGAATGATGAAGAGCTCCAAAGCTCACTGTAAAATCGAGCTCTTCATTAAATGTAAGAGCATCAAAGCTTCCCGGCAATGGCACTACAAGACGCTCTACTTGATGATAAGTAATATTGCGAGGCAACAATTGCTCCACCCCGGCGACAGAGGCTTCTTGGGCATAAATCGTTTTAATGTCCCTGTTTTTAGCTAGCCAAATCGACGCATAACCACTACCACATCCAATATCTAAGCCCGTGCCAGAAATAGAAAATCCTATTTTCTTTTCTACAAAATCAAAGACTCCTACTCGATCACTAAAAATCTGATCAGGATGAATACTCATCATATGCTCGTGTATTGCTTTGTGAATTCTTTGATCTAATTCGTTCATTTTTTACTGTTATTTAAGCTGTTGGTTTCTTCAAGAAACTGACTAAAATCCTGATTTGCATTCTTCGCCAAA
Organism: Crenothrix polyspora; assembly: GCA_945903675.1. GTDB lineage: Bacteria > Pseudomonadota > Gammaproteobacteria > Methylococcales > Methylomonadaceae > Methylobacter_C. The sequence continues at coordinate 2,787 of CAMDOP010000412.1, read as the reverse complement.
TCAATACATCCGTTCTCAAGGCGATAAATTCGGTCACACCCTTCTACAGTACTAAGTCTATGTGCAATCATCACAATAGTCTTTGTTCCATGAAGGGCGTTAATTGATTCAATCACATCGCTCTCTGTAGCATTGTCGAGTGCACTTGTTGCTTCATCAAGCACAAGTACAGTGGGATTGTGATATAGGGCTCTAGCTATTCCAATACGCTGGCGTTGCCCACCAGAGAGCCTTATACCACGCTCCCCTACAATGGTATTGATACCCTCCGGTAAGTCTTTAATAAAAGACTCCAACTGAGCGGCCCTTAGCGCATGTTCAACAGCCTGAGTATCAATTTGGTCTTCAGCTAGGCCGAATGCTATATTGCGCCGCAATGTGTCGTCAGTTAGGTAAATAGTTTGTGGCACATAGCCAATTTGCATTTGCCATGAGGGCATATTATTGCGAATATCAACTCCATCAACTTGGATGTTACCTGAAGTAGGCTCTAGAAGGCCTAATAAAATATCAATCAGCGTACTTTTTCCAGAACCGCTTGGGCCGATGAGCCCAACAGATTCACCTTTCTTTATACTCAGAGAAACGGCTTCAATCGCTGGCTTTACTGCACCAGGATATGAAAAACTAACTGAGTCTAACTTGACTTCATCTTGGAAATTTATTTCTGATTGGCCAGTGTATTTTTTACTAATTTCTTCGGATAAATTTAACTCCCTATATAACAAATTGAGTGCTGGATAGCCGAAACGCAACTGCTGTAAAGCAGCCATTATCCGATTTACTGATGGCATCAATCGAAAGGCTACGGCGGCGAATAATGCTAGAGTAGGGATGATGTTTGCAGCACTCTCACCCTGCCAAGTAAGGGTAACCATCAGTATGGAAAGGCCAAATATTGCAAGCAACTCTAGGAACAATCTCGGCACTTGTTGCAAGGCTGACTGTTTTTGATTCATCTGGGTACTTTGCAGAGTACTTTTAGAGTATAGCGAAATAAAGTCAGACTCCCTGCCAAGAAGTTTCACATCCTTGATACCACCCAATCCCTGTTGTAACTGACGGATTCTAATACCCTCATGAAAAATCCTCAATTGACCCCAAGAAGAAAGTGCTGCCTTTGTGACGTATTGGAACAATCTAGCAAAAGAACCTACAACAAGAAAAACTATTAGCGTACCAATCGGTGCGACATACAACAAAAGCGCGCCAAGTCCAATTATTACCAAGCCTTCAGCAAAAATCTGCATGCTCGGGCTGAAAATCCCATTAATTAACATATTCATCTCACCTTGAATATTTCTAATCAACAGCGCCGAATTTCGTTGAAGATGAAAAACATAAGGTTGACGCAAATAGGTAGTAAAAAGTTTAGTTGAAAGCTCAGCCTGTAAACTATAAACATAGCGAGTTTGCTGCCATGCCAAAAAGACAAGGTAAAGATTTTTAATCAAATATGCCGAAAACAACGTACCCATCACTATCATTACCAGATGTAGTCGTTCAGGATTACCCATCATATCTAGATAGTGTTGGAATAGTGGTGTGCGTGATGCCAAATCACTTGGGTCTAGCAGTATTACCATAACTGGAACTACAAGCCCCACTCCAACCAACTCGAACATCATACCAACCACCATAAAACACCATAGCCTGAGAGCCCCTCGGCGGCGATTGGATGAAAGTAAACGCCAGACTTTTTTCGCAACAGGAAAAATGTTGTCCGAATTTCCTGATGAGTGATAATGTTTAGTAGTCATTTAAATTGTTAGATTTGTCGATAAGAAATAATGGGGGTCAGACCCCCCTTTACTTTCATTTTTCGTGCATTACAGCCAAGAGAGTCCGAAGCGGGACGGGGTTTGCAACTCCGTCCCTCACGTTTTATGACGCCCGGACTAGTAATCAATAGGGCCAGTCTCGATTGAAAACATTAAGTTACAGTAGCTAATCATGTAGATATGCAGGCAGTGCTTTACCCAGTTCAAGCAAAGGATACGCAGTGTTTAATTGGGTGCTGATAGTGGTTAACATGGCATATAAAACACTGACTGATTCTAATGCAAAATTTAAATGCGCCGCGTTTTTGTTAGGATCGTCTGGATAATCATGGGCAAATTTGTTGCGAATATTGCGAACCGTCTGCCACTGCTCGACACTGTCAATAAAACCAAGTTTTTCCAGTCTGTTAAGCTTGTCAAGCATTGGGCGATCTTCAAATTGCTCGGTCAGATAGCCCAGGATTGCAGGAAACAATCGACTGCCCATTGTATCTTGTAACTTGGTGTAGCGCAGAATAAACTGGTCCACATCCTGTATCTGTTCGTCGGAAAGATTGGTGTACGTCTTGTCGGTCAGCGGTAAAAATGTGCGTATAGACAACATGGCGTGGAACAGATGATAAACGTGTCGCTCACATTCGCGCCATGCATCTTGAAGCCGTAATAATGGCATATCATTATTATTCATAATTGGATGCCTGTTTGCTTGGCAATGGCAAAAATAGGAGGGCTAAAGTGCCGTGTAGGATAGTCTACCAATACATCTATTTTCTGTTCCCCTAGTTTCATTTGTAATTTCGTTAGAAAAGCCAGCTCTGCACGGACAATTGCTGCGACATCTGATTGGTTTGTTTCAATTAGTAAATCAATATCTCCACCCCGTTTGTTATCATCTATCCGTGAACCGAATAACCAAATACTGGCCTCGTCACCAAAGGTTTCTGCAACTGTGGTTCGTATGGCGGATTGTTGATCTGGGGATAGTCTCATTTATTGTGGCTCTATG
>CAMDOP010000411.1 GCA_945903675.1 Crenothrix polyspora | reverse complement strand
TCCTTATTAAGCTGATTTTTACGAGTCTCGTTTAACTCGTTAGTCAATGAGTAAAATTCAATTTCCATCTCCACTAATTGCCGATCTAGTATTTCTAATTCATGTGGTTTAGCAGAAAGAGCAATTCTTACTGTAGCTGCTGTCTGATCAATCAAATCAATGGCTTTATCTGGAAGAAAACGATCGGCAATATAACGTCTTGAAAATCGTATTGCCGCAACTAAACCAGCTTCCGTAATTCTTATACCATGATGCATTTCATATTTTTCTTTAATGCCGCGCAAAATCATTAGAGTAGTTTTATCATCCGGCTCATCTAAATGAACTACCTGAAAACGGCGAATAATTGCAGCATCCTTTTCAAAATGCTTACGATACTCCTCGTTTGTAGTTGTTCCTATGCAACGAATTTCTCCTCTAGCTAAAGCGGGCTTTAATAAATTAGCCGCATCCATAGAGCCTTCTGCTTTACCAGCGCCAACTAAGTTATGTATTTCATCTATGAAAATAATAACGTTTCCAGCCTCAATTGTTTCTTGAAGCAACCGTTTTAAACGCTCTTCAAACTCTCCACGAAATTTGGCTCCAGCGAGCAATAACCCCATATCCAATGCTAAAACCGAACATCCCACCAAATCTCCAGGCACATCTCCTAAAATTATACGCTGCGCCAATCCTTCAACAACGGCTGTTTTACCAACACCTGGCTCTCCAATAATGATGGGGTTGTTTTTTATTCGTCTACATAAAACTTGAATTGCCAAGTTAATTTCATCATCACGCCCTATAACTGGATCAATTTGACCTTGCAAAGCCATTTCGGTTAAATCACGTGTATATTTATTTAAATATTCAAATTGTCCTGTGTTTTCGGTACTTGTGTAGCCACTTTGAATCATATTGCCAAAAACTTTTAGTAAACCATCTCTAGTTCCCCCAGCTTCACTTAAAATCGCTCCCAATTCTTCTAGTTCCCAAAAAGACAGTAGAAGATGGTTGATTCCTATGTATTTATCACCTATGCTTAAAGCAGACTTTTCCGCACAAATAAACAGTCTTTCTAAATCACGATTAATGGGTGTTTGTTGGGCATTACTAGCAGCCTTTGGTTGAAGTTGGAGCTTAAAATTAATTATTTCCGCTAATTTGAGCAAATCAATGCTTGTTTGATCTAAATATTGCCGCCCTATATTGTTTTTTAACTCTAAAAATGTTGCTAAAAGATGCCATGGTGTAACAACAGAATGATCCCACTCGACAGCAAAACGACAAGCACCTTCGATTGATTCTTGCGCTTTTAGATTAAATTTTTCTATAATCATTTTGTATAGGTACCTAATAATTTTTAAATGTTATGGGAGTCGTTTTCTATTTAATTTTTGCCGGCTATAGCTTTTTGAACTTAGTCCATTACCATAACATCAAGTTCTTTATTTTTTTTCTAATCTAGTTCACTGCACACCAAAACTCGGTTATAACACTTAGCTTCAAAATAAAATTCACCATTCTATTAAAATAATATCTCGTAACAATTACTATATATAACAAACTCAATATGTCATTAGGCATTTGATCTTGTTATAGTCATATCTTTAATGGATCTGCTCAATCAGATTTACTTATTTAGACGTCAACATATATAAAAAAATTCATTATTGCAAGTATAGAAAGTACTTCTCAAGCCTAAAATATTCAATTACCTTAATTAAGCGCTAAAATAATCTGTTTTAACTCAGAAACACAGCGATGGACAGGACTTCTCTCGCGCCGATACAGTTCGCCTGTTTGATAATTAGTTTGACACCATTTTTGATCGGCCCCACCTTTATCATTTAACTTAGGTAGTATGGTTATATTTTCAATTTTATCAGGCAAAAAATCATTACCCAACTCCCTTTTGATAAGATCATGCAAGGTAGTCGAATCCATATTGTCCATAAAAGTTAACAATACCTGACTCGGATCTGAACTACCATCATTGATAAATGCTTCGACTAATGCGACATAAGGAACCTTACCGTGAAGTAGATCGAGTAATTCCAATCGTGGGTATGTTCTCCCCGCTCGGAAACGTGGATATTGACCTACATATAACCACTGATGGTGAAAGAAAGATAATAAATAGGGGGTAGCAGTCCATATGATTTTGCCTTCTTTTTCTTTCCCTAATGCTAAACGGCCAGAGCTATTTATAGAGGGTAGTGCTGGAGAATTAACCATACCAATTTGCCAGCATAGTCCAGCCCCAGGAAATATTTTATAATGTGCTTGGCCTCTTACTCTTGAAGAAAAAAGTATTACTCCCCCCTTAGCTGTATTACATATCAAATTACCTGAATAACTCGTTTCTAGCTTTAATTCCCGAATAAAGTTCTGCCAAACTGTGAAGTCTGCCGACTCAGCAGGGTGTCTGAACCAATAACGCCAATTCTTATCTCGGATGGGTGGGTTTCTTTGCAATACATCACGAAGGTCTTTACTGATACCTATTACGTCAATTTGTTGATCTAGTAATTTTTCAGGTTGTTTTTCAATATCACTAAGCTCAGCATGTACCCAAGTGCCACCATGCAATAAAACCGACAATATCATTGACGGCTGGCTTTCTAATTCATACCAACCGGGAGCGGCACACTTTTGACCTGATTTAATTCCTAAAGCAAATATACCATCTCTAAGAGCACCAAGATAGAGAGCATCCGCATCAACCGAACAAACCGTATCAGGTATTTGATTAGTAGGATCAAAGCTCTGGATAACTATCTCATTACTCAGATATTCGTAAGAAACCCTAGAGGGTGGAAGAGATGATATTGTGCTGGGCAAAACCTTATCTTGCCATGCTTGTTCCAGTTGATGCCTATACAGGTGATCTATTGCCAACCACTTTGGTTTAATACTATTTAAACGACGACTAACAAACGCATTACCTTGAGGTGGCAGGATTGAAACAATTGCACCTAATCTTAATCCCGCTAATAAAGCTATTATCCAATAGGGTCCTTGTGGATGCAGAATAGTCAGACTATCACCTGTCTCTACACCTGAGTCTTCCCATGAAGCAACGATTCCATTCACCATAGCTCCTAATTCTGCATAAGTCCAAGTTCTCCAGGCACCATTATCTAACCACATATATGCAGGTGTAGTTTGCACTTTATGCCGTACGATTAAATCATAATAAAAATCATACCTAAAAAAAGGAATACTTTTAAAAGAACCCGCTTGTCTACGTTCCGAATAACTGTGCAGAGCCTTCAAAAACGATACTGGATCTTGCCAACTGGCATCAAGCCATGATGCATCGATAGTTGCGTTTATGTCTTCTTCCCATAAGCCAGCTTCAATACGAGTAAAGGAGGCTATTGACCAAGGAGCTAACTTATTATCCTTTTCCATTCACATCCTGACAAAAAAAACCACCCTCACATATCATGATATTGTTA
>CAMDOP010000410.1 GCA_945903675.1 Crenothrix polyspora | reverse complement strand
TTTGACATAGAGTAGTTATAACCGATGCCGGTATTATGCAGTTGTTGATCGGTGAATAAGGCATTTTTCTGGCTTAGGGTATGGCAAGTCGCACAGGCAGCCTTGCCAGTAAATAAACCATAACCTCGTTGAGCTGCCGCGTTAATAGCATTTGCCTGCTTGCCAAAATACCAACGATCGAACCGGGAATCTGCGGAGTTAAGCGTGCGCTGGTAACTGGCTAACGCCATCCCCAAAGTTTCCATGTTGGCAGGACGATGGAAGGCGGTTTCGAATAAGCCTTTATAATCTGAGCTGTGCTTGATTTTTTCAAGCACATGGCCGATGGATGGATTGGCCATTTCATTATGCGCTAACAAAGGCCCCCAGGCTTGTTGCTCTAAGCTGGTATCGCGTCCGTCATGGAATAATTTTTGAGCATAGGCCACATTATATAGAGTCGGAGCATTTCGACGCACACTGCGACCTTCAACACCCACCGAAGTGGTCAGTTCATTATTGGTGAATCCTTGTTCTGGGATATGACATAAGGCACAAGACACCGTGTTATTAAAAGATAAGCGCCGATCATAAAATAATTTTCGGCCCAAGCTGATTTTGTTTGTCGTTAAGGGGTTGTTTGCTGGCACAGGGAGTGCTGGCAAACCTAATGGTAGATGTTGGCTGGCAGCTAATAAATCTATCGCCTGTCCTTTACGCTCTAACAGGGCTATGGATTGGGTTTGGTAGTTTTGTTGCTCATAGTGATCTTTGTTGTCACCGGCGCTATAGCGCTTTACATTGTCGAGAGCAGCTTTGGTGTTTTGCGTTATGGCTAGTGTGTTGGGATGTTGTTCGGCTAACAGTGTTTTGACATCGTTAATTAAGGTATCTGGATGTAAAAAAGAGGCGCTGTAAATATTGCGGATTTGTTTGTTTTGATCTATCAAATACACGCGCAGGTTATGGGAAAAGCTGCCAGTAAACTGTCCTTTAGCATCATAAGCCTTTAGGATGTTTTGTGGATAATGCGCAAGTATAGGGGCTAAAGCTTGCTCGGATCGGGTTGTTAAAAACTGCCATTCGACTCCGCTGCCTTGCAATTGTTCGCCATAACGGCGCATCACCTCCGGGGAGTCATAGTCTGGGTTAAAGCTTAAAGTGACGAGTCTTAATGATTTAGAGAGTTCTGGCTCTTTAACTAAACGGGCTTTGATTTTATGTAAAACCATCGTGGCCAAGGGGCAGCCATTGACATCACTACAAGTCGCGTAAATAAAGCTTAATAACACCAGTTTGTCACCGACTAAATCATATAAGGACAGGTCTTTATTATCGGTATTGACGACCTTGCCATCTGCGGCTAAACCTAAGGGCGGTAATTGATAAGTGCCCGGCAAAGGTGCGGTAAAGCCTAGTTCACCATAACCAGTAGCTAATGCAGTCTGGCTGCTATCAGAGGCGAGTAGCTGAAAAGAAAGGCTGCCCAATAGAATAGCCAGCGTAAACATGAAAGATTTTACGGTACACATAGCTGACCTAGTGATGAAGTAGTAGCCATAAATTATTATGGCTACTATAGGATATGTTAAGAAGTCCGTTGAGCTATGTGTCACTACCTACAGTTAAGCTTGGAGTAAAACAGCTTTAGCTGTTTTAAAAGGCAAGAGCTGAAGCTCAGTACTCCAGATATTTACCGTTTTCCCTTTAACTGTGGGCAGTGACCCAAAATTACGGATTAGCGCATTAAGATTTTGGCGTTGTACTAGCCGTCACATCGACAACTTTATTGGGATATAAAGAATAAGCCCCAAAGCGCATTTGATGCGCGCGCCCTAGTTTTTCTTTAGTAAAGTCGATGGCAAAGTCCTGCGTTAGCTTTTTACCGTCCCAGTGATAAGCTTTAAAGTACTGCTCATTATCAGCGCCTTTTTTATCCCAATTAGCGAGTAAAGATGAGGTGTAATAAAGACGTTTGCCATCCCAACTAGAGGACACCATGTTCACTTGTGCGCCAATTTGTTGCTCGTAGACTTGGTGTGGTTTAAAAGGATCAGAAATATCAAAGGCGCGAGTTTTACCGTCCATAAAGGTATTGACCCATAACATCTTGTCATTACTTTGAATAGAAATGTCGACCGGTAAAGGTATTTTGCTAGGCTCGCCGATATCAGCAACTTCTTTAGCCTGCCATTCGCCTTTTTTATCTTCATATAGCAACCAGATTTTTGAAGTTAAAGCGGTGGTGGTAAAGCAGTAATTATGTCCAGTCTCCCAAGCGCAACGTATTTCTAAAGGGGCGCCTGGAATATCAAAGATTTTTTTAGGTTGTTTGGTATGTAAATCCCATTGCACAACGGTATTACCAAAGCGTTTCATGGCTTCTGGATCGGCTAGCATTTTGCCAAAATCCATCATGTAATTGGACCAACCGGTAAACGAAGAAGTCAGCATTACATTGCTATTAGGCAGAACGCGGACATCGTAGCCATAACCATCGGCATATTTGCCCGATTTAATGGCACCTTGCAAGTTATCGTCTGTGGGCATCCAATGCGTAGCAATATAATCGCCTTCGTTGGTATATTCCACTAACGCAGTACGTCCACCATGATCTTTATTATTAGATAAACCGGTAATGACGATACGGCCGGGTAGAGCGTAAGTCGAATGTGGACCGACTATGCCACCGCTTTTAGCGACGAAATCAGTAATGTTCTTTTGTAAAGTTGGTTTGGCAGGATCAGTGTGTACGTCAAATATAAAGATTTTATTGGTATCGAGTCCACCTGCCCATAAATATTGGCGATCATCCGTGAAATCAGAGTGATGGGCTTCGTTACGGCCACCCACAGAGAGGCTATTAATCACTTTGCCATAGTGAGTGGACTTTGGATTCACGTCCACAGTAACCATTTTATCTTGCTCATCGCCCAAACCTTCTACACCCAAGGTCCAGATATAGACAAAATCTTCCTGGCCTTTGATTTTTGGCATATAGGGTGATAAGCAGGTTTCATCAGCGATGGCTGTTGAAATAGATAGGCTGATCAGCGTAGCGGCGGACAGTTTAAAAGCAGAGTTGAGAAACGTGTTTTTGAAGTTTATTAGGGTTGTAGCGTATGTGTTCATATCCTTCCTTTTTTATTATAGTGTTTTCAGATACTGGTATTTTATTGCTGTAGCCATTTTTAATTGAGGCTGAGCTATTATTATCCTAAGTATGTTTAGGGGTAAATGTTTTAATCATCACAGTATATATGAAGCTAATTTTGTGCCAAGCTAAAATAATATTCATATCTGTTTGTAACTTGAGTCTTTTTACGCGAATTCAACTCTGAAGTGCAATTCTAGTATTCATGCAGCCTGCCGATTATCATCGCCAAAAAATACTGCATGAGGTGTTTTATAGTTTAGTGTTTTTCGAGGTCGATGATTGAGTTTTTGCATGACCTCCTCAACTTGGCTCT
>CAMDOP010000409.1 GCA_945903675.1 Crenothrix polyspora | reverse complement strand
AGCACCTAAAACCAACCATCAACTAACTCTTACCCTTACACTGGATCGAATCCCATTTCTATAAGAAAAAACTGATAACACCAAGATAATCAATAATAATTCAAGAATAACTGACAATAACCCAACCTTTTTGTACTTATTGTCAGGTTTTTTTACACCTATATCACTAGACAAAAAACATACTTAGTAACCCATTCAAAATGATACGCATAAGGATTGATGCATAGCCAACTTAACTTAGCTAAAACTTAACTGCTATGCATCAACGTTATTTAAACCTACATATTAACTAACGGCCACATCGTCATCTTTTTTTACAGTTTATGATTCTTAAATCAAAAACCAATATTTAATTTAGAGTATTTTCTATAAAAATCAGTGTGATATATATTTTTATCACATATGGCATAATTGATGCTTATATGAAATTGTGCTTTAAAGCATACGTTTTTATTAGAAAATTAATTATTACCATTAATAACTGAAAATACTCAATCGAGATCATGCTCTCAAAAGTGCTAAAAATATTTGATACACAAAGGGCATTATCTGAAATAGCCTATTCCGCTAAAACTGTAAGTAAATAACTACAACAAATTTATTTACTTACCAAAATAAGGATAAAACACAATGAGCTCTTCAAATCGCACCAAACACCATCTCACCTTTCCGGTGACCCTGTTGCTTACGCTATTCCTGACTGTCACCTCTGCCCAGGCCGCAGACTGGCCCTCTTTCAGGAACAGCGCTTCTAATGCCGGCGCCTCGACAGAAACCATCAACATACCTCTCGTGGAACAGTGGCACTCTACAGCGCCGGACGTGGAAGAAAACGGCGTGGTTGTCGCCAATAAGATCGCGTACATGTTGTCCGAGGAAGGAAAGCTGTACGCTTTCAATGTAACAACGGGGTTCGAGGTTCCGGGATTCCCCGTTAACACCACAGCTACCTATAGCACGCCAGCGGTGGATATCGCCAACAACCGGATCTATGTCCTGGCCGGCAGTACGCTGTGGGCCTTCAACCTGGATGGGACATCGGCCTGGACCCAATCTGTGGGAGGAACGGGATCCAACTATAGCCAGGGCCCAGTCATCGACTCAGGATTCGTCTACTTCAAGGCGGGCGGAAACTTGTTGAAATATGACGCTGCGGGTGCCCTGCAGTGGATAAAGTCGACCAGCGGCAACAATACCCAGCCTGCCATTATGGGTGATTTTGTCTACGTGAATTCAGAATCGGGGCAAATCCGGAAGTACGACAAGGCAACCGGGGTGGAGGTAATCGGTGGAGGTTTCCCCATCACCACCACCGCTCAGCAAGCATCGTTGACCGCGATCAATGGCAAGCTCTTCTTCAAGTCCGATCAGCTTTATGCCTACAGCGCTGCTGACGGCAGCTTGCTGTGGTCACCACAACTCATCGACGGCAACGCTACCTATTACGGCTCGCCCGCTGTCGCTGGCGGAGCGGTGTATGTATTTGGCTGGGATGGCCGCCTCTATGCCTTTAACGAGAACACCGGTGCTACCTTGGCTGGATTCCCGTCAGTCGTTCTGAGCACTTCGGGCGACCGCAACTGGAGTTCTCCTGCGGTCGCCGGTGACAAAGTCTTTGTCGGAGCAGGCACGAGTCAAAAGCTTAAAGTCCTCGGTGCAGCAGGAACCGCCCAGGCAGGCCAAGTGCTGGCTGAATACCTGACCTTCTCCAACGATCCTCAGGGCTTCGACCTCTGCTCGCCGGCAGTCTCCGACGGTTATGTCTTTGCCATGCTGGACGGCGGCGGTCTCTATGCCTTCTTCGGCGGCGGCGGCACTGCTCCGACGGGAGCGCTAACGATCAACGGTGGAACCAACTGCACGAATTCGACAGTGGTCACCTTGACACTCAGCAACAACAACAATGCTAATGTAACCGACATGAGAATCTCCGAAGACCCCTTCTTCGCCGGGGCACCCTGGATACCGTATCAACAGACCTCATCGTTCACGTTCTCTGCCGGCTTTGGAACAAAGACCGTCTATGCACAACTTAAGGATAACCAAGGACTACTATCAAACGTGTTCACAGACCAGATTGATTACAAGTCAAGCTGTGCCACACCACGCATTTGCGACGTGGACATTGACAGCGACATCGACAAGCTGGATCTGTCGGACATCAGCAAGGCTCGCGGCCAAATTGCGTTGCCAGGCGACCCTCGTGACGCAAATCTAGACGGCAAAATTGACCCGCGTGACGTGAAAGTCTGTATTCCACTATGTACGCGTCCACAATGCGCAATTTAACAACCTAACCCCTTAGCGCTCGTTTTAGCAAGCTTCCCCCACCGGGCAACCGGTAAGGAGGAAGCCCAGCTTTCACAGATAATTTTAAAAAGGAAAAAGACATGAACAAATCAAAATTATTAAAAACCAGTATCTTGCTGTTAATAATACTCTCGGTAAATACTGCAAAAGCCACGTCAATGCTCGATCTAATAAGCGGCGCCAGTATTACCGTAAACGACAAAATATTCACTAATTGGTCATTTAAACAGACCGCTTCAGATAGTACTTTTCTGTTGGATGCGGCCAATATCGATGTGACAGGCTTGCCCGCCACAGGATCTAATATTTTGGATCCAGGCCCTGGCTTGGCATTCAATATTCTTAATGGAGCATCTGTAACAGGTAATGGCTCATATTCATTTCTTGACTTTACCATAGACTTTTTAGCATCAATCTTACCGGGCTCAGGCAATCAATTTGCAGATGTTTCATTGGGCTTAGGTGGCACTTCACTGGCAGGAACCGAAGATCTAGGTGTATTTATACAAGAAGATATACACAATGCAGCTAATCAATTGATCGCCACCACTGATGTAGGTAATGATATTTTAGGCGGAGTTGAGTCTTCTAATCTTAACAATTCTTACCTGTTTTTACCCGCAGATTATGCCCAATCGATTAATGTTACCAAGAACATCTTGATTTGGGCAACAGCTCAAGGTGAAACAGCATCACTTGCTGGCTTCGACCAACATTTTTCTCAAGTTCCTGAACCGGGAATCCTGTTACTGCTATCAATGGGGTTAATCGGCGCTAGTATTGCGAAAAAAAAGACAACGATAAAGCTATAAACTGAATAAAGTGGGCAGAATTCTCTGCCCACTTTTTATGGGGTACAGGTGAACAAGAATAAAATTCTTTACCTACACAATGCACACAACTCGAAAAGAGGGTTATTTAGTAAATATTACCTTATCCAACAACCTAAGCCACTTCCCCAGATTTCTGCTTCTCCAACAAATAATCCAGCCACAGATTAGATAATTTTTCTTGCACAGTATTTTGACGTAAACGTGCATTCAAATGGGGAAAGTCGACTTTATCCAAATCCTGATCTTGGTTATAACAGGAGTAAACAAAATATTCTTTACCCGTATCAGCATCGACATGCTTACATAAACACT
>CAMDOP010000408.1 GCA_945903675.1 Crenothrix polyspora | reverse complement strand
AAAATAAACGGCGGAGACAAATAAATGAAAATAACCTTGGGCTTCATTTTCAGACATGACCTCAAGCTGACCTGATGAATTGACTAAATATTGAGTCATATAAATCATGAGAATGGCGCGCATGCCATAATAGCTGAAACGTTCAGCCGCTTCATTGCCGATAATAAAAGGTATGCCAGCAGGTACAGTGTTTGAGGCTTCAGCTTGGGTTTTATAGATGCTCATGTAGCTGCCGGTAATCATGTTTGTTAAGCTATTATTACTTAACTAGGGTCTATACGTTAAGATTCTTTGGTTGACGCAGTGCTGAGGCGTTATAATTCATACACCTTCTAAATTATTTTAAATAAATCATGCCAAGCAATATCGTGTCCTTGAATCACGCTAGTTTTATTGTAACCGACACAGAGGTTTCGTTAGGGTTTTATCGTGACATTTTAGGCTTGCAGCAAGTTGATAGGCCTGATTTAGGTTTCCCGGGCGCTTGGTTGCAACTAGGTACTCAGCAAATCCATTTATTGGAATTAGTTAACCCTGATCCTACAACAGGTAGACCTGTTCATGGCGGTCGTGATCGACATATTGCCTTAAATGCCTTAGCCCTAGCACCCGTTCAGGAGGCTTTAACTAAAGCAGGTATCGTTTACACGATGAGTATATCAGGCCGTAGAGCCATGTTTTGTCGTGATTATGATGGTAATACAGTTGAGCTAATTGAGTTGCCGAGTTAGTTTATTTGCCGTTATCTTAGCCCCCATATAGAGCTTTAACTTTTCACATGACAGCTCAAGCACAATGGTAACCGTGCTGTCATGTGATAAATGACAAGTCTATATGCCCTCATATAAGCCTCTCTAATACCCGTATAAAAGTTCTCGTTAGATAGTTGTGAGCTCTATATGGGGGCTAACCGCCCTCTCTTTTGACAGGTTAAGCCTGTCATTAGTCTCATTAGAGCAGGGTTAAAGGGGTAAGAAATCAACCTTTAGTCAGCTTATCAATGCAAAATCGCTTGTTTTTGTTGATGATAGTGCCATAAGGGTAAGGCGAGTACTAATAAGCTAGCAAACCAAAGCAGTAACTGTTGATTGCTAAAGGTATAAATGAGCGCTGTCCACAATCTTTCAGTAACATTCGGATAGCTTTCAATGAAGTCATGACCCGTCATGTAGGCGCTGGCTTCACCCACTATAATAGCCGGTATCATAAACATTAGCGCATAGGCACAAATTCTTAGTGGCAAGCGTATCACGGCCGCTGTGATCAATAGTGACCAACCCATCAGTTGACTGTAATGAGTGGTTTCCATGAAGGCTTGATAAATTCTATCAGTCAAAAAGGGATAAGCTTGCTCATAGTTTGAACCGTGCATAACCACAACTGTTTCGATGGCAATGACAAGTCCACCTGTTACTGCTAACAATAAACTGGCCGATTTAAGCCATTGAGTGGGAAGATGTTGTGTGCCGAATAAATCATTTATTTCTGGGGCTAGCGATAAGTTATGGCCTTTGACCCACTGACGAATTAATTTAAAGCCTAGCAAACTAGCAACCGGTATATAAGTGACTGGGTAAGGAATGCTTAAATAGCGACCACTCAGTGCCAGTCCTTGTGATCGATATAAAGCAATGGCAACAAAGGCGAGCAATAAATAATGTAGCCAGATCCCCGTTTTGGGACTCATTTTATGTCTTAACATGGCTAATGTGTGTTGGAGTATTAATGCCCCCAACAACACACTTAAACCACAAACAAATAGTGCATGTAAACGTTCTATCAGGTTATAACTGGTATACCATTGACCACTGATCTGATTGACCACTAAGGCGCTGAGTAGTTGAGTGAAGCCCAGAAACATAAACAAGCGCAAGGACGTAAGGGACACTAGATTTTTTGCTTGTGAGGCTATGACCAATAAGCTTATTAAGCCTGCATAGAATGTGTGTTGTGGCCAACGCGAATTTTCTGTGACAGCACCGGTTAAGGGGAATACTCGCTGACGGTCTGCTGAATAAAGTCCCCAATTAGCACCTACAACGCCTTCTAGTTTGCTTTTCCACGGCTGATTAAAGGCTTCTACAATGTTGTAGTCGAAATGTTTGTCATTGGCTAGTTGTACTAATGAACGCACAAATTTGGCTTCGTTGACGACACTGGGTATGGCCAAACCCCTTTGGCGACCCGCACTAGGCCAACCAGATTCACCGATTAATATGGGCTTGTCAGGATAAGCTACTCGAATTCGTTGATAATTCTTATCAACGTGAGCGGCGGTAGCGGCAATATTTAAGGGTTCATCTTCCCAATAGGGCAGAATGTGTACGGTGAAAAAATCGACTTCTTTGGCAATTTCTGGGTAGCGCAAATAAAAAGACCAAACATCAGCGTAAGAAACAGGTTGTTTAATCGCCTGTTTAACTTGATGTATATAAGCCAATAATTGTTCTGGTTTTAATTCCCCACGGAGTAGCACTTCATTGCCGACTATGACGCGTTTTATGACATCAGGATATTCATTGGCATCTTTAATGAGTTGCGCAATTTCAGCTTGATTGGTTTTGTCAGTGCTGCCTATCCAAGCGCCTTGTATCATAGTAAGACCATATTTACGGGCAAGGGCAGGGACGTTTTGCATGCCGTCTAAGCTAGCGTAAGTCCGTATGCTATGGGTTTGGTCTGCTAGTAGCTGTAAATCAGCCTCGATTTCTTCAGTACTGGGATAGACTTTGGTTAAAGGGCTTTGGCCTTCTCGAAAGGGCGCAAAAGAAACACTGCTAATTTTGCCATTAGGTACATCTTTACCCACGTCCTGAGGTAGATTACTTAACCAAGCTAACAAGCCATTAACAGCTATGATGAGTAAAAAAAACAATAGCAGTCGAGTTATTTTCATTATATACAGGGGCTAGGGTAGATAGAATATGGCATCTATCATAACGTATTAAAGATGTTTTATGTTAACCAGTATCATGGTAGTCATTGATAGGTATCATGAAGTTTCTGCTACACATTTAAATGACATAAAGGTAGACTCATGAGCATTTTAAAAAACAGCATCAATAAACCTTATAACGTTATGGCGGCAATAACTCTATTTGATAAAAACTGTATTAAATGTCCGCGACTGCATCAGTTTTTAGTTGAGGTTAAAGCGACTTACCCCGATTATTATGCCAGGCCGGTTGCGCCTTTTGGTGATGAGCATCCTCAATTATTGATTGTGGGCTTAGCGCCTGGTATGCATGGGGCTAATGCAACTGGGCGACCTTTTACGGGTGATTATGCCGGATTACTGCTTTATGAAGCACTTTATGAGTTTGGTTATAGTAACCAAACTAAGTCTGAGTCATTATCGGATGGATTGATACTTAAACGTAGTCGTATTACCAATGCAGTTAAATGTCTGCCCCCTCAAAACAAACCTATAGGCTCAGAAATAGCTCAATGTAATACTTTTTT
>CAMDOP010000407.1 GCA_945903675.1 Crenothrix polyspora | reverse complement strand
AGAATATCGTAGCCACTTTGTAATAAATTCAAGGTGTGCGCTTGTTCCTCGAACCAATTTTACGCAATAATCCCAGAGTAATAAAAGTTTTCACAGGCATTTGGGCAGAAGATTTTTGGTTAATGATTGACCAAATGGAAACAAATTTTTACGAGATATTAAGAGTGGCGAATTTGAAGAAAAAGTATATGTTTACAGAAAATATTTTAGTTGAGGCTCATAAGCATTCTTTTAATAATCAGAAAGAACTTTTAGAAAGTGACTTATGTGGTTGCTTTCATTGTTTAAGTATTTATTCGCCAGATAAAATTGATGGATGGTTGAATGAAAATGATGTAGATAACGATATTGGTTTTACAGCGTTATGTTGATGTGGCGTTGATGCGTTAATTGGCTCTGCATCAAATTTTCCAATCACAAGCGAATTTATGCAGGATATGCACGCAAGATGGTTTTAGCATATAACTATAAGGTTATGATGTATTTTGAAGTAACTGCTTTAAGATTGTTAGTGGATTATTATGTTATAGGAGATGCAAATGAAGTTCAGTAATTTTGATGAAATTGGTAATTATGTTTATAGCTTAAGCGATCCTGAAACTAACGAAATATTTTATATTGGTAGAGGTGTTGGTAATCGTGTATTTCAGCATGCTAAAAATGCAAATGATCTAAATGTAGTTCCAACAGATAAAATTGAAAAAATTAGAGAAATCCATTCAAAAAACAAGCAAGTAGTCACTCATATCATTCGTCATCAACTTTCTGAAGATGAAGCTAAAAAAGTTGAATGTGCTTTATTAGATTTGATGAAATTATTAGGTAATGATTTAACAAATATACAGGGTGGATACAATTCGGAAGAATATGGATTAATGACTACTGACGAAGTTGAGCGAAAATATTGTTTAGAAAAAATAGATTCATTACCAATAGGATTTATTGCTATTAATATTAATAAATCTTACAAGTTAGGACATGGAAAAGATGGTATTTATCAAGCAACAAAAGAAGCATGGGTTATCAATAAATCTAAATTGCCTAAAATAACACACGTTTTATCTGAATTTAAAGGGCGTGTTGTGGGCGTATTTAAAGTTAATGATTGGTATCCAATTACGACAAATACTGAAAAAGTCAGATATGGATTTAATGGGACATCACTTAATGATAGTGAAGCTGAAATATATTTGAATAAAAAAGTTCCCTTTCGTAAAAAAGGTGCTGTCGCTCCTGTTCGTTATAATTTTGATTGGGACTCATAATTGTAATGTCTACATGAAAGATGTGTTTTATTAAACATATCTTTTGATTTGTTTTCATGCTTAATTAATATCTCTTTCAACTGTAATTTATAAAATTAAAATCAAATAAATGATAAAGAAAATTAGAATATTTGATCAAACAGAAGACAGCTTGAATTTTGATTTTAGCTATAATTCTGATGAAACTAAAGAATTACATAAAATATTCAATAATAAATCTGATGTGAGTATTAATGATCTTCGTAGAATATATTTATGGAAATTAAATCGTGTTTTGAATATATCCGATGAAACGATAGAAAAGCTTCAACAAATATCAATAAACTCCAATCTCACGATAGAGGATGCTCTAGTAAAGGAAGTAATCGATGATCTCGTTAATAAATCTGAAGGGGTAGGCTACCCAATGGCAAGTACATTTCTTAAATTCATAAGACCAGATATATTTCCGATTATTGATGTAAGAGCATATCGAGCTCTAACTGGAAAAAAGATACATTCCTACATGTATAAATATGACTTATATATTGTCTATGTAAAAGAATTAATGCAAATAGCTAAAAAATACAATAGACCCCTTAGTGAAATTGATGAACAACTTTATTGTTACGATAAAGAACATAATAAAGAAATATGAATTTTAAAAGTAATATTAGTAATCCATTCCGTAATTTAACAACTTAAAGGCTTAAGAAATATGAACATCAATGGCAGAGTAAAAGTTAAAACATTAAAAGCACAGTTTTTTGAAGAATTTGGATTAACCATTAGAGTCTATGACGGCAGATCGTTTGCTGATGACAATGCTACATTAGCCTCTATAAGAAGAGGAGAAAGTATTGGTGGTGAGTTTTCTCCTAGAAAAAATACGAAAGTAGGTAATCTTGAAGAGAAAATACAAGAGTTATTTGGCTTGAAAACACAAATTGCAGGCAACGACGATAGTTACCTTTGCGACAATGATTTAACGCTTGCAGGGGCTAAAGAAGTTGATGACAAGAAAATGGAACGAAAAAACATGAAAAAAGATAAAGCAACTCCCAAAAAAGGTTCAACTAGATTTGAAGCAAAAATCAAATTAGCGTCAGCAGATAGTGATTTTGAGATAGATGAATTACCTATTGATTTCACACAAGCAAAAATTTTATGGGCAAATAAAGATCCTAAATGTTTTGATTTATTACATAACTATATCAAATGCTATTTTATTAAAGATAATATATCTGGTGATGTAGATGAATTATTCTCAATAAGCGAAGATGATGAAATGATCGAAGCAAATGAATTAATTATCACTAACGTTGACTTCACTGATTCAAATTTGCCAACTTTTTCTGCTACAGCGCACTTTGATTTTAAAGTTAAAAAAGGAGTAACAAAGGAAGTAATTGACGAATGGGAAGATGAAAATGACATGTTAGATAATGCAATTTCCTTTGAATGGGTAATCGCAGACCTAGGAGAAGAAGAAGGGTTAGCGTGCCGTAATCACGAAGGCTTAGGTTTTAACATTGAAGAAGATATGTGACTAATAGGTAAGAACTAAGTCTTATCTAATTTTAAAAAAGTCGTTATACAGCCTAAGCATCCCGTAACAGGACACTTAGGCATTCACTTAACAACCACCCTCCCAATCGCCAAACTGACCCCCATCGCTGACCCGCCTCAATTCGGATTCGCATAGAACATTGCATCGGATGGATAAAAAACTGGGCGATTATTGCTACACGATTTCGCTGCTCTCATTCCATTTATGGGTTAGTCATGCAAACCATTTGCGGACTGGTGAATCAACAAACACTTCGTCGACAAAGGGCTACAGGTGTATCTACTTATTGTGCATAAATTCTTATAAATCATCTACAGGTCTTTACATGGCAATAATAGCCCCCATCGATTAAATATCCATCCTGGAACGAAGCTACACGAACGAATTATTGTAGATTCACCGTTTCGTAATTACGGTGGAACGTATTTAAATTTAACCGCAGGTGCATTTAGTTATATTGCTAATGATTGTTTTTTTGTATCACATCGATATTGGACGCTATAGTTCGATTGGTGACAATACGCATATTTTGTCACAACATCCAGCCCTGCTTTTTATCAGGCTTTATTTGACGAATCACTTCAGCGACAACTAAAAAGAGTCCAAAATCAAATAATTCATCGAGTATAAAAATGACAAGTAAATCTT
>CAMDOP010000406.1 GCA_945903675.1 Crenothrix polyspora | reverse complement strand
TCAAAGGAATGGTGCTGTGTTTAAGCAGCTAGAGCCATTGAGTAGTTTTCGTCATTTGCGAATACTTAGTTTCTGTAGATTTTACGAGGTGTACAGTCCTCGGCATGCACTTAAGGTTTTGCTACCCACGTCGAAGCCATGTCGCCCCCAAGTAGTTTTACGGACTATACGGGATAGTCCGCATTAATAAGTTCAATTACTTTAATAAAGTTTATTAAAGTATGTAACTTATTTAGATTACAGTTACGTTTTCAGCTTGAGGACCTTTTTGTCCTTGTGTTACGCTGAATTGTACTTTTTGGCCTTCATCTAATGATTTGTAACCACCAGAATTATTAATTTGTTGAAAATGTACGAATACATCTGGGCCTGAAGCTTGTTCGATAAAACCGAAGCCTTTATCTGAGTTAAACCATTTTACTGTGCCAGTAGTTAAAGTAGACATAATGAGTCCTTAATATAAAGTAATGAAGCCTGTTAAGGCGGATAGTGGGTCAATTTAGAAATTACTTAATGAAACAAGGACGAGCTACTAACAAAAGAAACATCGAAAAGGTAAGCAGAGAGTAAATCAGATTTTTAATCCAGTTGGCATTATACCTAACTATAGTAAATATCTATCATTATTTATTTAAATAACCATATATTTTGTATTTCATTTCAGATGATGGCATTTAAACCCTAATATAAAGAGCACTCCCACATAAACACTACCGCCTATCGCAATCCATTTTATTAAATTAAGTAATCGCTGCAAAGAGCCCCATTGACTCCACCATGCAACGTCTACGCTACTGTATAGAACGACTGACATTGCTACACTTGCCAGCAATATACGTACTATAAATAGTAGCCAGCGCCCTGTTGGGCGATAAACATCAGTCTTCAATAATTTTCTTAGTAACAAGACTGCGTTAACGAATGCTCCTAAAGATGTAGCTAAAGCTAACCCCGCATGCGCCAAAGGATATACCAATACTACATTTAAAGTTAAACTTGCTAGCATGGCATACATACCATATCGTACAGGCGTATTCACATCTTGACGCGACGTAAATCCTGGCACCAATACTTTAATAGCCACATAAGCCATCAAGCCTATTGAATAAGCCTTAAGACTCAACCCAGAATAATATACATCACTTACGCTAAATTCTTTGTACTGAAATAACGTAGATAGCATAGGTTCCGCCAATAAAAACAAACCTATTGTTGCGGGCATACTGATCAATATAACTAAGCGTAAACCCCAATCTAATGACTCAGAAAAAGCCTTTGCATCATCAGCAGCATGACTATTTGCTAAGCTCGGTAATATTACAGCTCCCAAGCCCAAACCCAGCAACCCCAATGGAAATTCAACCAAACGATCTGAGTAATACAACCATGAAACACTACCTGTTTTTAAAAACGAGGCCATTAAAGTATCTACCAATAAATTAATTTGCGTTATTGACACACTAAATATGGCTGGCACCATCAATCCTAAAATTTTATTTACCTCAGGATCATGAAAGCCCAACCTAAATCTTGTAAACAAGCCTAAGCGGATTAATGTAGGAATTTGAAACAATAGTTGCACTACACCTGCAGCAAAAACCCCCCAAGCTAATGCAATAACAGGCACATCCATACTCGGCGCTAACCAAAGCGCTGCCGCAATCATAGTTATATTTAAAAATACGGGCGTTAAAGCTGGAATCGCAAATTTACCATGTGCATTTAATACACTGCCGACAAAGGCTACTAAACCAATAAAAAACAAATAAGGTAAAGTAATCTCTAACATTTTTACCGCTAAATCATGCTGCAACCCCTGCCATGCAAAACCAGGCGCTAGGATCCAAATTAGTAATGGTGCAGCTAACATGCTAAGCATGGTGATGCAGAGGAGAACTATCGACAAGGCACCAGCTGTTCTTTCTACTAATAGCTTTAAGGTATCATGCTTAGTCTGTGTCTTATTAACAATCAATACAGGCACAAACACCTGCGCGAAGGCACCTTCTGCAAATAAACGTCGAAAAAAATTAGGGATTTTAAACGCTACAAAGAAAGCATCCGTTGCTAAGTCCACACCAAAAATTCGTGCGATCAGCATGTCACGTACAAAACCCAGTAAACGGGAGATTAAAGTCATACTGCTGACTATAGCAGTCGACTTAAACAGTTGCTGACTCAATGTAACTCCAAATTCAACATGTTAATAGTTGACAATAATAACATTTAAAAAGATAATGCATGACTCTAAACTAAAACCGACGCACGAGTTACTATGGCTAATACAGCACAAGCTAAAAAGCGCGCGAAACAAGCGGAAAAAAGCCGTATTCGCAACGCAGGACAACGTAGCAATCTACGTACATTTATAAAGAAAGTACTTGCCGCAGTTAAAGCTGGCGACAAAGAAAAAGCACAAGCCGCCTATAAAATTGTAGAGCCTATTATTGATTCTGCTGTCACTAAAGGCATTATTCATAAAAATAAAGCTTCACGCGGCAAAAGTAGACTGAATTCAAAAGTAAAAGCTATCGCTTAATCAGTGTAGTTAATGCTTAAAAAGGCTGCGCCTCTTAGAGTCGCAGCCTTTTTTTTTGCTTTTGACTTATCTAAGAAATATGCATAGAACAAGCTAATGCACTATCGCCGTACTTAAAAACCCTATCATCATCAATTCTACGCCAGCGCATGAATTGGACATCAACATAAGCATCTAACGCAAGGTAACCTTATGAAACTTATATCTCGCATATTACTTTCAACTCTTATAGGTTTTGCTTCAAGCTATGCCTATGCGAAAGATGTGAAGAAAAACCAATCTACATACCAAAGAAACAGGCTATCAGACTCTGATTATTTAACTAAGATTAAAAACTATAAGTATTTCTACAACTGCCCCTTTGGTGAACTAGGAACATTGTTATTTTCTGAGACCGAAAGCATAGCATATCCTTTGTTTTTAACTGATCTGCTTGACGAAACTTTATTAAATAATAAAAACGTCAAAATGATTACTTTATCAAAGACCCACTTTGACAAAGAAGCTTCATTGCTTTCATTCCAACTGCAAGATAAGGGAGATATTACAGGACATCATATTGCAACAATCGACTATCAACTTCATTTGAATGATTTAGCTGAGGAGATCGAGGCTGACTCAATAAGAACTGACAGTGATAATAACCAAATCAATATTACCAAGCAAATTAAATGCACTAAATTATCACTACCTAAACCTTTAGAGCCACCGCCACCCTCTATTATTCCTTTAGAAATGACTAATGGACGATGGAAGACCTTGGCTGACTGCTATAATTCAGCCATCAAGCAAGGTACTAGCTATGAATACGATAAAGATCATACCCTAATTGGCAAAATATATAATGCAGACGATACGTTGACTCATATTTCGACCATTAACAATACTATGGATACATTAGATCCTTATTTATTTATTTTCAAAGGATCTCAA
>CAMDOP010000405.1 GCA_945903675.1 Crenothrix polyspora | reverse complement strand
CGAGGCTACCGACTATAAGCCTTATTAATCAAACGCTCAAGAAACACCGTTTAATATTGAAACAATCGTTGAAAAGTAGCCTCGATGAAACAAAGAGGAATAAAGAGAGTCGGCGCTATCACTCCGAATTCACTCTAAGGCATTGATCTGCCTTAATGCCTCAATCATGGTACGTCCCCTATTAATTTTTAATGGGCGCTATGTTTAAACTGTATTTACATAACTTAATTTAACTGCCTATAATGCCTTTACGTTAATGGCTCAGAGGTATTGAAAATGAAACACGCAATCAACTTTAGACTTGATGAAGTCGTTTTGAAGACTATTGCTGCACTGGCTCAGGATTTACATACCAGCAAAACGGACATCGTCGAGCAATCCATTTTGCAATTTGCGGCTAAAGTTAATCATAAAAAAAATAACTTACTGCAATATGCCGGTACCTTGTCAGAAAATGATGCCGATGATTTATTAAAATCCATTCAGCGTGACAAAACTACTAAGGATGTCGAATTTAGTTTATGAATGTTGTACTTGATAGTGATATTTTGATTTACTTCTTAAAGGGTAAGCCTGAAATTGTAGACAAATTAACTAGTTGTGCCATAGACATGTTATTTACCACGCGTATAAATTATACTGAGCTTTTATATGGCGCTTATAATTCAGCCAAAATAGAACAAAACTTAGCCAAAGTAACGGGCTTGTTGTCTGCAATTTCGATTTTAGAGTTTGATGAAAAAGCCAGTCAGATTTTTGCGAAAGACAAGGCAACACTAAAACGTCAAGGGATCATGATTGCGGATATGGATTTAATGATAGCAAGCATTACTAAAGCTCATCAATTTGCATTGGTTACAAATAATCATAAACATTTTCAGCGCATTGAACACTTAAGTATTGAGCGCTGGATGTAATGTGCTCGTTAGTTTAAAGCAAGTAGCAAGTAGCCTCGAAGAACCTAGAGGAATCGAGGGAGTTGGCTGTAAGTCCTAGATTTCGCCTTACTTCATCGAGATTATCAGCTGTTTTACATGCTTGCAAATAGTTGTATAGTCACCGACTACGTATTCATATAGAAACAAATTGTCGATTGGGTGGAATGGCTTTAGGTTGTTTTTTACTTACTTTGAAGCCATAATGAAACCTCATTAATTTTATTAAAAAGGACTATTTATGGCGACTGTTAAGTTATCAGATGACTTTATCTATGATGTAAAAGTAACTGCACAGGCTATGCACCGATCAATACCTAAGCAAATAGAGCATTGGGCTAGGCTTGGCAAAATAGCCGAAGAAAACCCAGACTTGCCCATTGGCTTTGTAAAAGATATTTTAATTAGCTTACAAGAAGTTGAAGCGGGTGAAGTGTCTGAGTATCAATTCGGATGATTAGAATTATTCAATCTGGATTATTTTCTAGATCTATTAAGAGATTGCATCCTAATGAAAAAGAGAAGCTAGATACTGCCGTTAGGGAGTTAATTGGTAATCCAGAATTAGGTGATTCAAAAATAGGCGACCTTTCTGGTGTTCGTATTTACAAATTTAAATTCAATGCTGATAAAATGCTTTTAGCTTATCTTTTTGACCTAAAAACCAATAGCCTTACGCTTTTATCCTACGGTTCACATGAGAATTTTTATCGTGATTTAAAAAAATCCCTATAAAAAGCTTCAGAAATTTTCTAGCTCTATGTGAATCAGCAAACAAGTAGCCTCGATGAAACCTAATGGAATCGAGGAAATAAGTATTTCGTAAAAAATAGCTTCCGCGTTGCTTCATCGATACTAATGACTGAAAGATAAATCATTAGCTGGCCTGCTTTTAAAACCGCACTACAGCATCAATTACCATTAATAATTGATTGCTACGTGTTTGACTGTCAAATGGCTGAGTCCCAACAGCCCAGTCATTTCTTAATTCTGGTCGTATTGTTAACCATGACTTGGGTTTCCAATTTACTGCAATGCTAATGTCGTAGTAACTTCCTGCTTCTGTTGAAAAGCGAGTACCATTTTCATCACGAAACCACTCAGTACGAAGTCCTACACTCCATTTCGGATTAAAGTCATATATTAAATAATTTACTAATGAATACCATTTTGCATTTTGATTAGCTTTAGCATTTTGTTGGCTGCCAAAGTCATGCTCTAAAACAAAATGTAAATTTTCAGTAATGTTTTGATGTAACACTGAATAATAATAAGTTAAATGGGACGGAAGCGTATCGTCAATATTGCCATCCAATATTCCAAATGTAAATCCACGGGAATGCTGTTGATTTTCCAAGCTAAATCCACCAGTAAAACTCCACGCACCGGCATGTTGATTCAAATTATCAGGCCCTGTTACTGCCCCTGCTTGTACAGAAAAATTATTATTGACTTGATAACTTGTTAGTACCCCGCTGAAAGTAAAAGGGCTAGATTTCATGCTGTAACTATGTGAAGCGAAAAAATTTAGTGGCGAGGGTACTGATTCATAACCAATGATGCTATAAAAATGACCTATTTTTGTACTAATTCCATTTCCAAGAGGCGTATAAATTTCAATATAAGCTTGTGGTAAAGCTATGTCATAAAAGCGCAGATCATTTTTATTGATCAGATTGACATCCCAGTTTCCAGTTGCCTGATAATTAGGGGTATCTGTACCGAACATAAACTCAAAACGACCGCCAACTTGCCAAGTTTGCATTTCTCGTCTTAAAGGTTTCTCTAAGAACAAGCCTAGTTGATAAAGTTGTAGTTCATTAGCACGATTGTTGAATTGAACTGAGCCGTTACTTCGATCAGATGGATTTGATGGATTATATGTAAATCCTGGTGTTAGCCAACCCCCCATATTGAACCCATACTCATCTAAGCCGGTAAGTTGATTTAAGTCATGTCCAGTGAGTGTTTTTATTGCACCTAGGTCTGAGTCCACTGCAAAAACAGCAGTTGAGTAGCTACAAAAAGAAATGCTCACCAAAAATAAAATAAAATTCATAGATAATTTTTTGCTGAGAGGCATTTTTTTAGCTCTGAGTATGATTTGATCGCTCAATTTTGTTTTCTTGGCGTTAGGTTTTTATCAAAAAGAACCAATATGGGATAGTGATTTATATTATACCTCGCATAAATTGGATAATATTTTGATTATTAAATGAATCTACAATAAAAATAAAATGTATATCTATCAGTGTAATATATTTATTTTATGGATGTAATGTAACTAAAAATTGTAAATTTTAAAATAAATAGTTTACTATCGATTCGATATTATATATTATTGTGGTGCGTTAATTGTTTTTAACAGCTCCAATTTTGATCGTTTTTAAGTAGTTTTTAAATTGACTTTATTTATGGAGAAAATACATGAATCAATTCACTACGTTCAATTTTATTAATATCAAAAAAGCCAAGATATTTGTTTATTTTATCTGTTTTATTCCTTTTTGCGCACTATCACAGACGCAAGAATCACAAGCGGCTG
>CAMDOP010000404.1 GCA_945903675.1 Crenothrix polyspora | reverse complement strand
TAGATTTTGGACAACTTTTACTTATGCAAGATGGATTATTTTTAAATACTCTAGCGGCTGAGAACTTCCATGCATCAAGAGGATGTATGCCTTTACTTGCGTCAGAAGCTGCTTGTACCGCCACTATTCCATATTTTGAGGTCATTCGTCGAGTGCTTACTTAATTGAGTTATATGCAATTAATATATCATCACTAAAAAAAGTAGGCTTAATAAATTAGTTTAAATTACAAATGACTTTGCTATCCGACATAAAAAAAACCTGCGCCTGTATGAAAGGCTTTCTTGAATTGGCTTTACCAAATTGAGCTAAACCAACCCACCAGCCTCAACATAAGCAATCTGCAAGGCCACCAATTGATTCTCATGTTGCTTATACCCTGCCCCCGGTAAACTCGCCCATCGGGATGCACAAGCCTTTACAGCACCGGCAAAATCCCCGATTTCAATTAAAGGCAGTGCTCTGCATTCTTTAAGCAATTGCATAGCAATTTGATCCTGACTATCTGGTGAAAAGTCAGGTAACTTAAGCTGTTTTTTATAGGCATCATAATAACGGGCTAAAATTTGATAGCGCCCAGCGGCACTTGATTTTAAACCATGACCCAGATCTATAAAGACGCGTGGATGATCCTGATAGCTGCAAAACAGGTTAGGCTTCCCTTTTGTGCTTCCCACCAACACGTCATAACCTTGGTGGGTGCCAATATTCTGGGTGCCTTCCGAGATTGCAATCATGGTTAGAAAGGCCTTTACGTTATTTGGAATCATTTCAAATGCCCCTGTAACCAATACAAACCAGCCCCTAAAAGGGCTGATAAAGACCATTGCGTTAAAGTGGTCGCCAGCGAGGCATAAAAATCGCGCCTGCGCTCTTCTGCTTCAATGCGAGCTTGTATCCAGGCATGATGTGCTGAGTGATCGCCATAATGCTGCTCTAAGGCCTCGGCAATTAGGTTTTTAAATTCGTGAGCCTCCATTTCAACCCTCCTTGTTTTGTGCATGCTTAAAATTAAAGGCTAAGCGATTTATCCAAATAGCCAAGGGACTGGTTGCTGGGATAAAGGCTGCCATAACAGAAGCCAACGCAATAACTTTGGGGATAAAAATAATCGCCGCATCCAGTGCAACCGAAGCCTGATTGATAAAGCTGGCTAACTCAGTCATTGGGCTACACCACAATTGTTCATTACAAATTTAAAACATTCCTCTGCATAAATGGCTACGGTATCGGCTCGATAGCTTTCGGAGCGAAGTAATCTTGTAAGGTTTTCTGAAAGGTCGAAGGTGTCGGTTGCTGGGTTAGGCTTTTTGGGATTACTACTTTCTGACAAGGTGTTACTACTGTTTTGACGGGAGTTGGGGTCGCGCAGCCGAGTAACAGCAAGAGTGTGTTTAAGACCATTAATCGCTTTAGTGTGTTGAACATAATCAGTCTCCAATTGAACTGAAACGGTGGCCGCTTTTTCTTCAGCCGCTTTGATAGCTTGTCGATGCACAGCCAATAACTCGTTAGCGTGATCGTTGGCCACCGCTATTTGAGCCTCTAAAACAGCTATCTTCTTAGCACCCAACTGCCAAGCGGTTGTATAACCGCCGACATAGAGGATAATTGCCAAGGCCATTTGCAGATAAAACATAACCCTTCCTTGCTGTCTCCCGACAGGATTTATAGAACATTACGCCTTAACGGTGAGTAAAAAATCACCCCAAAACAAACCTTCTGTACTGTTGATATCAAACACATACAACGTCGCTGTATAGTCGCCAGGTAATAAACCAGCCTCTCCAAAACTTAAAATAAGCCGATCCGCTTGCGTAAAATCAAAAAACTGCGGCGAAACCGCACTATCTAATAAAGTATTATTGACCTTTACCTGGCACCTGACGATACCGGTATGGGTAATAACAACACCATCGGTAGACAGTGATAATTCAATGGTGTTATCGCGTGCGGTATAGACAACTTCTTCAACATCCATCAGTTTAAGCTCCGTAATTCATGCTGTGGGGTAATGGCCGTCATCTCATAAAGCTCTGTTAAACTGTTTACTGTCGGTACCGGCGTGACACTGAAAAGCTTAGTTATTGGACTCATACTGGCGAGCGTATTATTACCAATAGGCAAATGATAACCAACAAAGGTTATTTTGCTAGCCTTACCGGTTGCTTGAATAACACAGCTGGCGCGTAACGGCATCATGGGTATCAGATTGCCATAAACCGTCGCTTGTGAATAAACCGTGCTGACCAGGCGTATAGCCATTTTTACTGAACCCAAACTGCTATTAGCGGCATAGCCTGTAGCTGTCATCGCTATTTTGTTGGTAACACTGGCACTGCCAATAGCAACACTAGCGGCATTACCTGCAATCGCCGTTGAGCTTGAAATACTCGCATTACCCGTTGCGCTTGAGAGACTATTACCTGCCATTACTGTCGCTTGGGTAAGGTTAACCACGCCGGTAGTCATCGACAAACCTGTCACACTTAGCGCTAGCTGACTATAAACATTGGCACTGCCAATGACTGAAGATAAAGCACTGCTCAACAAAGCGGTGGTGACACTAACACCTGCACTACTCAAAACTGCACCATAAGCGCTTCCTGCAATTGGCATGCGTGCGGTTAAATTAGTAGCGCTTTGTGAAGTAACGCTTGTGTTACTGGCTAATGACAAACTAGCTGTTAAAACGCCCGTTCCAGTTGATGCCACCTCAACGGAAGCGGCAAGCTCTGCCAGCTCGCCATCAGCATAGCCCATCGCCCAATAATCTGCTTCTACATAAAAAGGCATGATTTATCTCACTCTAAGCAAATGCTATACCTTAGGCGACAAAATTACCTGCCGAGTTACCAATGCGGGTGACTTTATAATGACTACCCGCCAGAACGGTTAAGGTGCCTGCAGATTGGGTAACCTTCAGCCTGAAGTTGCATCCCAAAGCGGTAATAATATAAATTTTAAAGCGAAAAATATGCTGAACTGCCGTTGATAAAGAGCCAGTAGCAAGGTGTGTTGCAGCAACAGCACTATTAACAGTGGCATTCAATCCCGTTAACGAAGCACCGGTTTGTAGCGTGCCAGAAAACCCAAGAATAGGCGTTGCTTTATAAGTGGAATGAATCAAAGAAGCCGCACTCGAGACAGTCGGTGCAAAGGTCAAGGTGCCAGCTGTTGTCTTGGTGAAGTAACAAAAACAGTCAATACAATAAGCAGAGCTGCCATTTAAACTGATGGCACTGGTAGCACCAAAAAAGTTACCCACAGTGGGGCCAAAAGCCGCCTGATTGGTACCGACTACAAATTGTTGTGTGGTTGGGATCGCACCTCGCCCTTGGGTAGTGTCTTGGGTAAAATAAGCATTAACGCCATCATATTCTAGGGCACCTGCAACCGGCGCTGTGAGGTTTGTCCCTGCGGTTAGTTTAATGGGCGCACCTGTCGCAGTGCCCGCAGGAGGAGCAAGGGCGATTGGATTGCC
>CAMDOP010000403.1 GCA_945903675.1 Crenothrix polyspora | reverse complement strand
CAATTAAATCTTCTGGCTTTTTATAATTAGATAATAGGGCGTCAATTAAATCGTTAGGTAATAATGATTGTGTAGTCATTTTTATTCCATTTCTGAAAATTACAGTTTCCTGCAAAATGTCTATTTACACAAAATTTCTTACACCCTCGATTTTGCACAGTCTATTGATTTCAAAGAGAGTTAATGAAGTATTTACTTGACTCTAACGTGGTATCAGATATTTATAATGCTTCCTCTGTAAATCATCCTCAAGTAATAAACAAATTACTTTCCTTAGGAGAGGATGACGACATATTTATATCTGTGATAACTCTCTATGAAGTTGAATATGCTTTTGCAAATTCACCATTAAAAAAACAATTGCACAAATTAAACAATATTTTACCACTTTCAGTTCATGGCTCTGAAGCTTTTGGCGAATTAAAAAAACGTTTTAAAGAATTACAATCCATTAATAATGAAAACATAAAAAAACATACCGTTGATTTGATTGTCGCTGCAACAGCATTTGAGAATAAAACTATATTAGTCAGCGCCGATAAAATTTACAGCTCGATAAATTCTATACATAAAAAGTTTATTTTTGAAGATTGGACGAAATAAATCTAACAAACGACTCTGGCTTATTATGTTGCAATGAACTTTTATCAAATAATACTGTTACATTAAACTATCTTTAGCTATCTATACGGCATTGATTTTACTAACCATTCAGACAGACACTTGACTAATAAAAACACCTTGGCCGATTTATCACTTTGGCGTTAGTTTAAGCACCCTACGCTCAGGTTCATCGGTTAAAACCCAGATTGAACCATCAGGAGCAGTGGTAATATTGCTAAAGTGGGTTTTGAGTTTTGTCAAAAAAGTCTCCTGAGCGTATTCAATCGCTTTCTCCCAAAAAGTCCGCAGGCGGTCGTTTTTCAAACTTATAAAAAGAGTGACCTTTCAGTAGACTCACGTCATTATCCATGATGCTGATCTACCCATGCTGAACCTTAATTTACAAAGCCACTATCAATCGTCGAACCCATACGTTGCCAATGCATACCGTATTCGTCGTATACGACAAACAAGCAAAGCAACTACAACGGTTTTACTCTGTTTATGCCTCATTACTTTCGGTAAATCTTGCGGGGCGATTGAAAAACACCATCGGCAAAAAAATGCAATAGTTTTGACTATCCCTATAAAAACAAGACCTTTTATCAGTAAACTTCACAACACACTCTGGTGGAAAATCGCACATCGCCATCATTTGGATCCTTACATTTTGTACGCTGTTGCCCTGGTTGAATCAGCTAAAGGTAATAGCCTAAATAATATAACGCCATGGCCTTGGTCTATCAATAAATCGGGCAAATCATTTATCCCAGCTTCCCAGCAGGAGGCACAGACCATCTTAACTAAAACCCTTGCCGAAGGCAGTCGTAATATTGATGTCGGACTCATGCAAATCAATCTCCATTGGCAGGGTCATAGGGTCGATAAACCTGAACAGTTACTTAATCCTGTCACCAATTTACAAATTGGTGCTTTAGTGTTGGCAGAAGCTATCCAATCAGTACCCAACGATTTAGTTTTAGGGATAGGTCGCTATCACAGTTGGCAAAATGTGAATGCTGCAATCGCTTATGGTCGAAAGGTATTAGCCGTTGCCGATCAAATTAGGACAGTACTCTGATTAGGTTAGCACTATGGATAACAATATCTACAATCTGAATCTGGACTATCTAATCTTGGCTCATGAGTTGATTCAATCTGGCCGTAACCAACAAGCCATGGTCAGCCTAGGCTTAACCCCAGAAGCAGTTAATATTTTATCGACCATGCCAGTAGATCAGCTGAAAGCACTGGCTCGCAGTGATGTACTCAGTTTTGCGCCCCGATTCCCCGTCAATTCTTGGCCGACTTTCTTGCGTAACGATCCTGTAGGCAATGAAGTGATTGAACAACGGGCCCGCCGATTACGGATGTTTGTGGGCAAACCCGTCGGCAAGCCATGATAATTAAGGATTTGTCATATGAAGCTCAGCTTCAAGACTATTACTTGGCGTATGAACTGATTAAACGAAAACTTAGAACGTCGTATGTTAGTCAATTGCTTAACAACATCAGCTTACCGGAAATTAGAGACATTCATCGTGCCATCCACCATGGTGATAGTCCTAAGTCGGGATTGCTACCAGCCATTGATGCTATTCCTCAAACACGAGAGTCGTTACTGTACCTATCTTTGTTTGCATCCCTTTATCGCAGTGCTAGCCAAATCGATATAAGAACTAAAATGGATGTGCCTGCCATCATTTTCGCTTGGGATTTTTTTTGTGATACCTTTCCAAATCAGATCCGTGAACGCAGGCCTTATGGCAAAGTGCGCCCTGCTAATTTCAGTGAAGCCTGGGTGATCGCTCAAGCTCTGACCATTGGTTTGGCTGCCCTACATTATTGTGAAAGTTGCCATGGCGAATACATCATTATCTATAACAGCAAGTTTCCCCCAACCTGCCAAATTTGCGTGATGGATAAACTACGTAAAACGCAAAGCACTCAGCGTGTAATTTAACAGCAGAGATTAAATTGCAGTTCAAATAAGGGTATTGGCATCTGATCCTGATCGCAGTATCATGCCGAATTGAGTTCTGCTAGAGATCAATGATGCCTATATTATTACCCTCATCAAGCCATTCAAAATCAGTCATCCACAGCAAGCAAGGTGTTCTCGAAAAACGCCCCACTGTCGGCTGGCATACCACAGTAAACTGTAAAACTTGCCACCGGTTTATGGTGCCACGGGTAGTCAGTTATTATGGACATCCATTGAAATCGATTTGTCCTTTCTGTGGAACCACTTTTATGAGGTTTTCTAGCGGCTTTCAGCGTTTTATGCAGCGTTTTCACTCGCACACTCTGACATTTACTGTGTTCAAGCAATTTTTAATTATTACTTTATGTTTTGGTTTAGTCTGGTTTTCAAGTACATGGATAAATTTGTCTGTTAACTTAGGTTTATTCGCGGTACTCGGAACCCTAGGTTTTGGCCTAATAACATTGGCTGAATTGTTTGTACAGTGTGTGGAACACATCACTGCAAGACTATCTCACGAGAGCACTTATTATTGGCTTTCATTAGTAGTGATAGCAGTCTTAATGGCGAACTTACGCGACGACCTGTCCCGTTACATTATTTTCTTTTCCATTGTGATGCTAGTACGCTGGTTTATTGCAGGTTTAGTTAAAGCATTTAATGGAACCCAATAATCAAATGGCTTAATGGCTAAGCTTTCCGCGCGCTTGGTTAAAATTACCAATCTGATTTATTAAATCCGGTCTATTTTGTCCTGCCGCACTTCTTAATAAGGTAGCGATGTTATTGCCCTCAATGGCGCCTTCTTCTGCTAGCAACCGTTGCTTTGCCTCCCCTAGACTGCTGCTATTATCTCCAACGAAGGCAATGCCAGCAAAAGATTCGAACATGGCTGCACGGTAATA
>CAMDOP010000402.1 GCA_945903675.1 Crenothrix polyspora | reverse complement strand
ATTTCTCCATTTGTTGGTCGTATCCTTGATTGGTACAAAAAAGATACCGGTCGTGATTCTTATGCTCCTGCTGAAGATCCAGGTGTAGTTTCTGTTA
Organism: Crenothrix polyspora; assembly: GCA_945903675.1. Taxonomy (GTDB): domain Bacteria; phylum Pseudomonadota; class Gammaproteobacteria; order Methylococcales; family Methylomonadaceae; genus Methylobacter_C. The sequence goes on along the minus strand of CAMDOP010000402.1, from coordinate 3,398 downwards.
CAGAAATTTATAACTACTACAAAAAATTTGGTTACAAAACTGAAGTTATGGGTGCCAGCTTCCGTAACGTAGGTGAAATTACTGAATTGGCTGGTAGTGATTTATTAACGATTGCTCCTTCTTTATTAGCTGAATTACAAGCAACAGAAGTCGAATTGCCCCGTAAACTTGATCCTGAAAATGCAGCTAAACTGTCAATTGAAAAAATCTCAATCGATAAAGCTACTTTTGAAACCATGCATGCTGAAAACCGTATGGCTACAGACAAACTGGCTGAAGGCATTAGCGGCTTCGCAACTGCGTTGGAAGCACTGGAACAATTACTTGCTGCTCGCTTGGCCAGCCTTGAAGGTTTATTAAAGCCCGATCGATTTGATGGTGGTTGATTTTACAACCACCATCAGTAAGTTATGACTTTAATCTTCAACGAAACAGACTGATATAGGACCCTTTAAATGTCACAAAAAATTTTAGACGTAGTTAAACCCGGTGTAGTAACCGGTGAAGATGTACAAAAAATCTTTGCCATTTGCAAAGAAAACAAATTTGCAATGCCTGCTGTTAATGTAATCAATACAGATTCAATCAATGCTGTATTAGAAGCCGCAGCCAAAGTTAAGTCACCTGTCGTTATCCAATTTTCTAACGGTGGCGCTCAATTTGTTGCCGGCAAAGGTCTTAAGCTACAAGGACAAGAAACGGCTGTTTTAGGTGCTATTTCAGGCGCACAACATGTACACTTAATGGCAGAAGCTTATGGCGTACCTGTTATTCTTCATACAGACCATGCAGCCAAGAAATTATTGCCTTGGATTGATGGCTTGTTGGACGCTGGCGAAAAACATTTTGCAGCAACTGGCAAACCTTTATTCAGCTCACACATGCTGGATTTATCAGAAGAAAGCCTGAAAGAAAACATCGAAATTTGTGGTCAATATTTAGCGCGTATGTCCAAAATGGGCATGACGCTTGAAATTGAATTAGGCGTTACCGGTGGTGAAGAAGACGGCGTTGACAACAGTGATATGGATCATTCATTACTGTACACACAACCTGAAGATGTTGCTTATGCTTATGAAGAATTAAGCAAAATCAGCCATCGTTTCACTATTGCTGCTTCATTTGGCAATGTACATGGTGTTTACAAACCAGGTAACGTTAAACTAACTCCGACCATTTTAGACAACTCACAAAAATATGTGTCTGAAAAATATGGCGTAACAGCAAACACTTTAAACTTTGTTTTCCACGGTGGTTCTGGTTCATCTGCTGCAGAAATCAAAGAATCAATTAGCTACGGCGTTGTAAAAATGAACATTGATACTGATACCCAATGGGCAACTTGGGAAGGTATTATGAATTTTTACAAGAAAAATGAAGCTTATCTACAAGGCCAAATCGGTAACCCGGATGGTGACGACAAACCTAACAAAAAATACTACGATCCACGCGTTTGGCAACGTTCTGGTGAAGAAGGTATGGTAACTCGTTTAGAACAAGCCTTTCAAGAATTGAACGCTGTTAATACTTTATAATTAAAGCGCACTCTTCAACAAAAAAGCCGATGTTTTGCATCGGCTTTTTTGTTTCTAACTATCAGCTTATATTTCTGGGCAATCAAACTTTACAGCTTAACCAACACTTCACCCCGTCCCATTTCAGACATATCACCTGAATAACGCTGCACACGATTAAAAGCGATAGAGGCATCAGCAAAACGCGAGTTTAACGACTTAAATGAGGCAAACAGAATGGGTAAAAAGGCCAAGGTATGGGCGCCACAATCATTAAAACTGGCTGACAACTTCGGTTGATTCCAGAACAACAAAGTCCCACGACGCATCGCATAGCCTAAATGGCGACCTGTTTGACCCATGACTGCAATTGTTCCTGCTGTCATTCTGGAACCGCAATAATCACCTGCATTACCTTCAATCAAGATATTACCACGACGCATGTGGTCACCGACACGCTCACCCACATTACCTTTAATAAGAATAGTACCGCCTTTCATCCCCATTTTATTGCCTGGCAGTGCCGCACCTAAAAAATCACCGGCATTACCCGACACTTCCAAGTAACCTTTTTTCATTTCACAAGCGGCATAAAGACCGACATTACCAGACACCTTAATTTCACCGGCATTCATGCCAAAAGCCAAATAAGCGCCTGCATCACCAACAACTGAAATACTGCCACCTTCAAGGTCTTTGCCTATAAAGTCGAGGTTATCAAGACTATTTTTAATAACGATATTTTGCGTATCAGCCCCTTCAAGGGTAAATAATTCATCAACCCGCAGCTTGCATTTGCCGCTTTGCAAAGTAATAGCGTTTATATCCGCTAAGGCCATGCCAGTTAACAGATTACAAACCAAAGGCGACATATCAACACGTTGAGCAGGTTTGTGTTTTAACGTAAAGGTTAAAGCGCTCATGCCATAATCTCCTGTAAATGAAAATGGAATGGTCCTAACTTACCACCATAATTACCCGCACTAATGCGCTTGATGCCATTCTTGGCGCCTAAATCACAAACTGCTTGCATACCGACCCGCATAGCTTTTTCGATATGTTCTTTGGTTAAACCATCAATTACAATTTCCATCACCGATTCAATCTCGGGGGACAACGCCGTTTTAGTCATGCCTTTTAAAGTGGGGCAAAAGGCATCATTGGTTGATGCACCCAAGGTTTTGTATTTAGAGCCGACTTTAGATCCAGAACGAACCACACCACCCGGGAAAGGCATAATCACATTGGGAATTTTACGCATCTCTTCAATCGCTGCTTCACAAGCTTCCAGCGCTTGCGGTTGTGATTCAGCCAACACTAAAAAGTTACCGCCACCAATCGCATCGACTTGACCCGTAGTCGCTTCAGCCAAAAATTCGCCATCCATCACCGGAATACGCCAGTAGCGTTTACCACTAATTTGCTTGGATACCTGAAAGCCATCACCGAAATAACGTAGATTTTTGCCTAATGGAATTCTAATTCCACCATCAATACCGGCAAATAATGCTGCCGTTGGCGACGTTAATACGCATTGCCCTGCCCTGGTTTCCAATTGCTTGGCCAAGCCTTTGCCGCCCATGGCAAATATCATAATTGATACACCGGGACGACCATCAGGGGTTTCTGATGGATCTAAAATTCGCTCAATGCTGCCTTCGCAACCACAAGCAATAACCGAAGTAGCAAAGCCCGTCATGGCCTGCGCTGAAATCAATGCCCACTTTTCATTTTGCGCCGTGATAATAGCGCGGGTGGCTTTCATTGGAAACGCTTCAGCAAATGTTGCGTCTATGCTTACACCGTTAATAATCATGCTACGTCTCCTTTAAGCGGTTGCACAGAAATACTGCCACGCCCATCTTCGGTAATCTCATCATTACT
>CAMDOP010000401.1 GCA_945903675.1 Crenothrix polyspora | reverse complement strand
GCTAATGAAAAACTTTTTACCGCTTGGTTTCCTCAGTGCTGTGCAGAAACGTTGGTGGCAAGAGAGCCTGCCCGCATAAGAAGTTTTTTGCAGGAACAAGGAGAGATTATATTAAAACCGCTCGATGGTATGGGTGGTACGTCTATTTTTCATTTGCGACAAAACGATCCTAATCTTAGTGTGATTTTGGAAACCATGACTCAATACAATAGTCGCTATATCATGGCTCAAAAATATCTGCCGGAAATAAAGGATGGTGATAAGCGTATATTAATGATTAATGGTGTAGCTGTTCCTTATGCTTTGGCGCGCATTCCTGCGCAAGGTGAAACACGTGGCAACTTAGCTGCAGGTGGGCGTGCAGAAGGCCGGCCCTTAACCGAACAAGATTTATGGATTGCTAATCAGGTAGGACCTACCTTGCGAGAAAAAGGCTTAGTTTTCGTTGGCATAGATGTTATTGGTGATAAATTGACCGAGATAAATGTGACGAGTCCTACCTGCGTTCAAGAGTTAGATAAACAATTCGGACTTAATATAGCCGGCATGTTAATGGATCACATTGATAAAAAATTGCGATGCAATGATCAATAAGACCATTATTTCATCCAACTTAAAGGTGTTAAGCAATAAAGGTGTTTTATCCATAGCGTTAACCGTCTCAGTTATTTTTAATTTGATAGTGGTATTCAGTTTGGTTCTTAGTGAGCATAAAGTAGAGCCAGAACGCTTATCTAAACCTATCGAGGTTACATTAATCAGTAAACCGACAGAAAAGAAAGAGGATAAGAACGATTTTTTAGCTCAAGAAAATCAGTCTGGTGCGGGTCGTAAGGCAAGTCAGGCTGAAGCTCCTGCTCAACAGGCGGCCAGCCAGAGTGAACATAAAAAAGAACAAGCTATTAAAAAGACGGCTGTTGAGGAGAAGCAGTCTAAATCGGCACAACAAGTATTGACGTCTACAAAGGCTGAAAGGAAAATTGTCGCTGCAAAAAATACCACGGTCGCTAAAGAAACCGAGGAACCTCAGAAAATAACAGCAGATTTATTACAGCAGCAAATTGCTCAATTAGGCACAGAAATTAGGCAAAGCCAAGCTAGTTCAGAGCAAGCTAAAATAAAATTTGTAGACGCTGTGAGTACTCATAAATATATTGCCGCTCAATATATGAAAGACTGGGAAAATAAAGTAGAGCATACCGGTAATCTTAATTACCCTGAGGTCGCTCTAAAGAAAGGCTATTCTGGTTCATTGACCATGGATGTGGGTGTTAATGCTGATGGTAGTATATACAGTATTCGAATCGGTAAATCTTCCGGGAATTTGGAATTAGATGAGGCGGCTAAAAAAATTGTACGCATGAGTGCGCCCTTTGCATCCCTGCCTTTAGATTTACGTAAGGAAGTCGATGTTTTAGTGATTACCCGTGTTTGGAAATTTTCGGATGAATCCGGCTTAGTGACACAGTAATTAGTTGCTTAACTCAACATAACCTTCGATACTAACTCTTATGAATCAAGTGACCTATTTAAATAACCAGTTTATTGTTGCCATGCCCGCCTTGGCAGACCCCAATTTCTTTCATACCGTGACTTATTTATGTCAGCATAATGAAGAAGGAGCATTGGGTATTATCATAAACAGACCTGCAGAAATGAAGTTCGGAGAGATTTGTGAGCAAATGCACATCTCCTACAACTCAGACACCCTTGATGAAATCCCTGTTTTTATAGGTGGCCCCGTTCAGTCAGGTCGCGGCTTTGTTTTGCATACGACTGGTAGAGAGTGGGAGGTGACGATGGCGGTTTCTGAAACGATTTCATTGACGACCTCACGAGATATTATAGAAGCTATTGCAACAGATCAAGGGCCTGAGCAGTATCTGGTCGCACTCGGTTATGCTGGTTGGGGTGTTGGGCAATTAGAGCAAGAAATGCTAGATAATACTTGGTTGCATACGCCTAGTGGCAATCATATTATATTTGATACGCCGATAGACAAACGCTGGCAAGCAGCGGGTGGGCTACTCGGCATAGATATTAATCAATTAACGACACCGGCAGGACATGGCTAAGCAAGATCCTTTAGCAGCAAAATGCAGTGCAGATACTTATTTAGGTTTTGATTTCGGTAGTAAGAAAATAGGCATGGCCGTAGGTCAAACTATCACTGCCACAGCCAGTCCCTTAGTGACGATACGTTCAATTAATCAAAATCCTAATTGGCAGATCATTAGTCAACTCATTCAAGAATGGCGGCCCATAGGCTTAGTGGTTGGCATATCAAGACAATCTGATGGTACTGACAACCCAATAACGCCACGTATGATAAAATTCTGCCGTCAACTGGAAGGGCGTTATCAATTGCCAGTTTTTCAGCAAGATGAAACGCTATCAACTTTTGAAGCCAAACAATTATTGTTTGATGAAGTAAATGTTAATGCCAGTAAGCTTTGGGAAGTGCAAGATCAGCTTGCAGCCCAGCTTATTTTACAAACGTGGTTAAATGACTTTAAGACTAAAGAAAAGGATCAATAAGTGCTGGATATAAACGATTTACTCAACAAGCTGGAAGCTGAGCTAAAGCGAGTCATTGTTGAGCGAGGATTAGTCGATCCGCTGATGATCGGCATCCGCACTGGTGGCGTATGGGTCGCAGAGCAATTGCATCAACGCTTAGGCATACAGGATGATTTAGGTTTACTGGATATCTCCTTTTATCGCGATGATTTCTCGCAAATCGGCGTTAATCCCAATGTGAAACCGAGTCATTTGCCTCAGGATATTAAAGGTCGCGATATTATCCTGATAGACGATGTTTTTTATACAGGAAGAACGATACGCGCTGCACTCAATGAGATTTTTGATTATGGCCGCCCCAATCAAGTGGTTTTAGCGGTATTAATTGAACGTGACGGCAAACAAATCCCTTTGTGTCCAGATTGTGTAGGCACTAGCATCAAGTTGAATGCAGGTCAGCGCATCAAATTAATGGGTCCTAGTCCCCTGAGTATTGATTTACAAACACTTGATGCGGCGGCTTAAACCATGATTGAAAATATCCAGCTTAATTCTGAAGGAAAACTTAAGCACTTTTTGAGTATTGATGGGTTGAACAAAACCCTATTAACTGAGATCTTGGATATCGCCGAATCGTTTATTGGCATGAATGATCAACAGATTAAAAAAGTACCTTTGCTGCGTGGCAAAACGATCGTTAATTTGTTTTTTGAAAATAGCACACGCACTCGAACAACTTTTGAGCTGGCAGCCAAACGTTTATCAGCCGATGTGCTGAGCATGAGTATAGCCACGTCATCGACCTCAAAGGGTGAAAGTTTACTCGATACTATCCGCAATTTGGAGGCCATGTTTGTCGATATGTTTGTGGTGCGACATGGTATTAGTGGCGCGGCACATTTTATTGCCCAACATACTGCGCCGCATATTAGTGTGATTAATGCCGGCGATGGTCAACATGCTCATCCTACGCAAG
>CAMDOP010000400.1 GCA_945903675.1 Crenothrix polyspora | reverse complement strand
ATTCGCACCCGAAGGCGAGATACTTTCTTTTGCTCCGCCAAAAGAAAGTATCCAAAGAAAAGGCGGCTCGATTGCCGCTGCTTCCTGCGCTCCTCGATTTTGTCGGGGGTCGGTAGAGAGGGCGTCCTGCCCTCCTACCGACGCGCGGCATCCATGCCGCGCCCCTTCGGGCTAATCCCGACAAAACCTGCGGTGCTCGGCGCGGCAAACGAGAGTAAAACAACATTACTGCGTAACATCAGATAACTAAGTACAATGATCCGTTAAAGTAATGTTACCTGTTCTAAATTATGCACTTAACCTAAACAGAGATTTCAAACATGACTTTTACTACAGCAGTACTTTGCGATAATTATTCTGGTCAAGATCATTTCCAGATTGCTGAATCATTATTTATGTCTTTTGGCGGCAACAGCGCTTTTTATGGACAAATTACTACCTTAAAAACTTTTGAAGATAATGTATTAATTAAATCTATATTAGAAGAAAAAGTACAGAACCGAGTTTTAGTAATTGATGGCGGTGGCTCACATCGCTGCGCATTGATAGATGCAGACTTAGCTAAAATTGCTATCTCAAATGGTTGGCAAGGCATCGTTATATATGGTTGTCTTCGTAATGCCTCAATTATTGACACCTTGCCTATAGGCATACGCGCTCTACATGCTCATCCTTTGAAAAGTCATAAAAAAAATCATGGTGATCGCGATTTATTAGTCTCTTTCGCTGGCGTCAATTTCAAGAAAGATCATTATTTATATGCCGATAATGACGGAATGATCGTATCGGCAACGATCTTGAGTTAAAATACTCCCTATATACCAACTAATGAAGTCAAGATATGCAAATTTTACTCGCTAACCCACGTGGTTTCTGTGCCGGTGTTGACCGTGCCATCGAAATTGTAGACCAAGCCATCGAAGCATTCGGGGCCCCCATTTATGTTCGTCATGAAGTGGTACACAACCGTACTGTTGTTGATGGCCTAAAAGAAAAAGGCGCTATTTTTATTGAAGAACTTAGCGATGTTCCAGTCGGCTCTTACTTAATTTTTAGTGCGCATGGTGTTTCTAAACAAGTACAGAAAGAAGCTAAAGAACGTAAATTAACAGTCTTTGATGCCACCTGCCCTTTAGTGACTAAAGTACATATACAAGTGGCTAAACATGCAAAATCAGACCGTGAAGTTATACTAATTGGTCATGCAGGTCATCCTGAAGTTGAAGGAACCATGGGGCAATATGAAAAATGTACCGATAATGGCGGTATATATTTAGTAGAGACTCCTGATGACGTTAATAATCTTGTCGTTAATAACCCCGACAATCTCGCTTATGTCACGCAAACGACTTTATCCATGACAGATACCAAAATCATGGTAGATGCCTTAAGAGCTCGATTTAAGTCCATAGAAGAACAAAAGAAAGACGACATTTGTTATGCGACTCAAAACCGCCAAGATGCCGTATATGAATTAGCAAAAACCGCAGATACTATTTTGGTGGTTGGATCTTTCAATAGCTCTAACTCAAACCGTCTACGTGAAATTGCAGAACAACTCGGTAAAAAAGCTTATTTAATTGATACCGCTAGCGATATGCAACAAAGTTGGTTTGATGGCGTTAATACCGTTGGTGTTACAGCTGGCGCATCAGCTCCTGAAGTCTTGGTCCAAGAAGTGATTAATCAATTAAAACAATGGGGCGGTAAAGCAACCATTGAAATTCAGGGCATAGAAGAAAAAGTTGTATTCTCTTTACCCAAAGGTTTAAAGAAAGAAAAAGACTTGAGTGCACACTGAGCTTGATAGCTTACGCTTAGATAAATGGCTATGGGTTGCGCGTTTTTATAAAACGCGCAAACTAGCAGCCGATGCCATCACTGGTGGTAAAGTTCATTTAAACCAGCAACGTACTAAACCTGGCAAAGAAGTTAAAATTACAGCTCTTTTGACTATTTCTAAAGATAACTTTCGCTGGGATATCACCATCATCGCTCTTTCAGCTCAGCGACGTTCCGCCAAAGAGGCTATTTTACTCTACGAAGAAAGCCCTGAAAGTTTTGAAAAGCGTCAACAACAAAGCTTATTGCTACGCACAGAACGTGAACTCTTTGACTTTAGCGGACGCGATCATAAACCCAACAAAAAAGAACGACGTTTAATACATCGGTTTAAGGTTATTACCGAATAGATCGGTTAATGGGCTACCAATTTAAGACGGGACAGCTTTAAGTTAGTAGCCGGTTGATATGATCCTTTAATTATTGCCGCCATAGCTTCATTGTTTTAAAAATAGAAAGTCCTATTCTATTAATTCCACTATTATAATAAGAACACATAACTTTACTAAGGAGATAAAATGTCTTTGTTAACCCCGTTCACCAAAAAATCAAAACTTAATACCACCATAAAACAAACGGCTCAGGCGCGCGTAAGTGACGGCACAACACGTGATGGCCTTTTTAAAGCCGCCTATGAGAGCTATGCAGAAATATTACAAGACGATGCTTTACGCGCTGAAACCTTATATCACTGGGGTTTTGCCTTATATCATCAAGCTAGTACTAAATCTGTCGAAGAAGCCTCTACTCTTTATCAAGACGCCATAGAAAAATTTACTTTTTGTATGTTAATTAATCCGAACTATTTAGCTGCCGCTATTAATAGCGGTGTTGCTTATATGGATTTGGCTAGACTTAATCAGGCTAAACCAGAAGATAGCTTATACCTATCGGCAAAAAAACAGTTTGAAAAGGCAAATGCCATTCAAGCCGGCACTGCATCTTATAATTTAGCCTGTATTTATGCTTTACAAGGTAATACTGAAGCTAGTTTAGCCGCACTCGAAAACGCCAGAACTAAAGTGACGCTTCCGGCTATTAACGATATTTTAAATGATCCTGATATGAAATCAGCTAAAGACCAAGCTTGGTTTACTGCGTTCATAGCAAGCTTAAACCAAGATATTATCGATGCTAAAACTAAAGCTGAAGGCGAAGCTGAGGCAAAAATCTTAGCCAATGAACAAAAAAAGCTGAAAAAAGTAACTAAAGACAGTAATTACTACTGAAATAGAAAGATAAGCGTCACTACCCTAAAACTCAACTAGCAGCAAAGCTTAGGAAGAATAATGGAGTACCTTACTCAATTTATAGATCTTTTTTTACATCTCGACAAATCACTCAGCACTGTAATTCAAACCTATGGCTCAACCACTTACATTATATTGTTCGTGGTAATTTTGTGTGAAACAGGCTTAGTCGTCTTGCCTTTTTTACCTGGAGATTCTTTACTTTTTGCTGCGGGAGCTTTTGCCGCCAAAGGCGATATGGATATCACCCTGTTATTTTTAACTTTATGTATCGCCGCCATATCAGGTGACTCTATCAATTATGAGGTAGGTCGTTTAATAGGTCCTAGAATTGCGCGACGAGAAAAAAGTCGCTTCGTGAATAAAGAGCATATTGCTAAAACACATGAGTTCTATGAGAAATATGG
>CAMDOP010000399.1 GCA_945903675.1 Crenothrix polyspora | reverse complement strand
ATACCATCTGTTCCAAAATATTTTCTTTTCATGATGTTATTGCTCACTGTGTTGGGCTACCCACTTAAAGCGGGACGGTTTAGCTTAATTGTTCACTTTTAGATAGAGCTCTCCTAAGCGCAGACAAAGGGCGAAGGGTTAAGTCTTTATCTGTCGAGCATTAAGTGCTAACCTCCTAGACTTAATCTTTCGCCCTGAGCCTTTCGTCTGGACTGAAACTGTCGCGCTTTAAGTGGGCAACCCTGTGTTGAAAATGTTTTATTTTCTATGTCATGCACAAAAAAAAGGAGAAGCAACTTGCTTCCCCTTTAGTTTATCTAACTATATTAGTTAACCTTGCTCTGCAGTATGGCCAATCGATTTTTCAGTCTTTTTACCATCCTTGCCTTTGACTTCATCAATTTTAATATCACCACGAGGTGGTTTATCATCCCAACCTTGAGGATCTCTTACTGGCTTACGTGCCATCAAATCTTCAATTTGAAACTTATCGATAGTCTCATATTTCATTAATGCTTCAGCCATTGCATGCAATATATCAATATTTTCTTTGAGTAATCGCTCAGCTCTTTCATAGTTACGATCAATAAATGAACGTATTTCTTCATCAATGGTATGAGACGTTTCTTCAGCAACCGTTTTATGTTGTGTCACCGAACGACCAAGGAAAACTTCACCCTCTTCTTCACTATATGATAATGGACCTAAACGTTGAGACAAGCCCCATTTAGTGACCATATTTCTTGCTAACTCGGTCGCTCTCTCAATATCATTAGATGCGCCAGTGCTCACTTGCTCCCAACCAAATACCACTTCCTCGGCAATACGTCCGCCGTACAGGCTAGAAATCATGCTATCTAGCTTTTGTTTACTGGCACTATATTGATCTCTTTCAGGTAAGAACATAGTGACACCTAGGGCACGTCCTCTAGGCATAATACTTACTTTATACACAGGATCATGCTCTGGCACTAATTTTCCGACAATGGCATGACCTGCTTCATGATAAGCAGTCATTCTTTTTTCTTTTTCATCCATAACCATAGTGTGCCTTTCAGCACCCATAATCAGTTTGTCTTTAGCTTTTTCTAAATCGGACATACTCACTACGCGCTTATTCATCCTAGCGGCAAACAAAGCAGCCTCATTAATCAGATTAGCTAAATCAGCACCAGAGAATCCAGGCGTTCCTTGAGCGATGTATTTAACTTCCACGTCATCAGCTACAGGTACCTTTTTCATATGAACGTCTAGAATTTGCTCGCGACCACGAACATCAGGTAAACCCACTGTAACTTGGCGATCAAATCGGCCTGGACGCAATAAGGCTTTATCTAAAACATCGGGACGATTAGTTGCAGCAATGACAATAATTCCTTCATTACCTTCAAAACCATCCATCTCAACCAATAATTGATTTAATGTTTGCTCACGCTCATCGTTACCGCCACCCAAACCGGCACCGCGCTGACGACCTACAGCATCTATTTCATCTATAAAAATAATACAAGGAGCATGTTTTTTAGCTTGCTCAAACATATCTCTGACACGAGAAGCGCCGACACCCACAAACATTTCTACGAAATCTGATCCTGAAATAGTAAAGAAAGGTACTTTAGCTTCGCCAGCAATAGCTCTTGCAAGTAAAGTTTTACCTGTACCAGGAGGACCTATCATCAAAGCGCCTCTTGGAATCTTACCGCCTAGTTTTTGATATTTGGCAGGATCTCTAAGAAAATCCACCATTTCAACCACTTCTTCTTTAGCTTCATCACAGCCAGCAACATCAGCAAAAGTGACTTTAATTTGGTCTTCTTCCAACATACGAGCTTTACTTTTACCAAAGCTCATTGCTCCACGGCCGCCAGCGCCACCGCCCTGCATTTGCCTCATGAAGAAAACCCAAACAGCGATCAATAACAACATGGGACCAAAAGAAACCAACAACTGCATTAGCATAGAGGGTTGTTCAGGCGGAACGGCCTTGATATCAACTTTATTAGCTAATAAATCATCAATCATATGTCCATCGGTTGGCGCATAAACTCTAAATAGCTGACCACCTTGCATCTTGCCTTTAACAATATGTTCATCAATGACTACTTGCTGAACTTGCCCTGACTTAACCGACTCAATAAATTGCGAATAAGATAATGATGAATCAGCTCGCTCGCCCTGAGGACCGAAATTATTAAAAAGGGACATCAGCACCACAGCAACGACGACCCAAAGGATTATATTTTTTATCATATCATTCACAAACACACCCTAACCCAAATGGCTCTCGGTAAAAAAACTAGCTGATTATATCAGGACTTAACTTACCTGACTGTCGTTATTTAGATTTTGCTAGATAAATCGCATACTTTATAGAAATTGGGGCAATAAATTTCATTTAAACCCCTTAGCCAAAATATAAACCTCATTACTTCGTGGCCTTGATGCTTTTGGCTTTCTAATAATGACTTTTGTAAAATGACTCTGTACATCTTGGTAATAGGTTTCAAAACCTTCGCCGTGAAATAACTTAACCAAAAAACTACCGTTTTTTGATAGCACTGCTTTTGCAGTATCTAATGCCAACTCCGCTAAATAAACAGCTCGAGGTTGGTCTACCGCTTTATTACCACTCATATTCGGTGCCATATCAGACATGACCAAGCTAACAGGCGCTTGATTTAAAATCTCATAAAGACAATTTAAAACGTCCTCTTCTCGAAAATCTCCTTGTATAAAGTCCACACCTTCTATGGCTTCCATCGGCAAAATATCCAAGGCAATCAGCTTATCTTTTTTACCTATCAATTCCCTTGCTAGTTGCGACCAGCCGCCAGGCGCCGCTCCCAAATCGATAATATTCATGCCCGGCTTAATAAGCTGATCTTTTTCTTGGATTTCCTTTAATTTAAAAACTGCTCGTGAACGATAACCTTGTGTTTGTGCCATTTTGACATATTCATCTTCAAAATGTTCTTGCATCCAACGGCTACTACTTTTACTTCGGGCCATAATTTGTTGTATAGTATAAAGTGATTTTTTGATTCAGGAATAATGCGTGAACCCTACAGATAAGAAAAAACTCAGAGCTGAGGCTCATACTTTGAAGCCCGTAGTAACAGTTGGGCAATCAGGTCTTACACCTCCAGTACTGGCAGAAATTGAGCTAGCGCTTAATTGCCACGAACTCATTAAAGTGAAAATACGCGCAGAGCGTGATAGTCGCAAACTAATCAGTGAACAAATACATAATGAAACCAGAGCCGAGATTATTCAATCCATCGGACAAATCGTAGTCATCCACCGATTAAATCCAAGCAAATAAGATTAAATAAAAGCGAATGAAATAGTTAATATAACTTTCGCTTTTTAATTAATTAAATATATTTAATTGAAATAATTTCATAATCAACATTGCCCGCAGGCGCCTTCACCGTAACAACATCTTCGATTTCTTTTCCGATTAATGCACGTGCGATAGGAGATCCAATTGAGATGCGACCTTCTTTTATACTCGC
>CAMDOP010000398.1 GCA_945903675.1 Crenothrix polyspora | reverse complement strand
AATCTAGTATCAGGCAAGTACCGACTAACAAGATTTTCTTTTTTAATGAATATAAAGTTGCTAAAATAATTTTTTATTTTGTTTGAGTGATTACGAAGATGAGCGTTATTGAAAGAATTAAAGACCAACTTGAAAAAAATCCCGTAGTTTTATACATGAAAGGTTCACCTGATTTCCCACAATGTGGTTTCTCGGGTCAGGTAGTACAAATATTAGGCGCTAGTAAAGCTAAATACATTTCTGTAAATATCTTTGAAGAACCCGAGCTACGTGAAGCTCTAAAGGAGTATTCAAACTGGCCCACTTATCCTCAATTGTACATTAATGGTGATTTAGTTGGCGGTTGTGACATCATCATTGATTTATATAAAAAAGGTGAATTAGTGACTTTATTAGCGGCAGCAGATAGTTTAGCTGAATAGCACTATACGAATAAAAGCGCCTTAGCTATGTTTTAAGAGGGCTCAGAGTGTTGCTGCGGCACATCAGTTGCTGCACAACTAACTCTTAAGTTAATCTCAGTTTTTTTAGCTGAAATGACTTTTAGTAGATTACTACGATTGAAAACAACTTCATTTAAACTTCTATCCTACGATTAGTAAGTCCTATCAAATACTTTAAAACACCCTAACGAATCTTTACCATTTTTATTACTTACATTATTCTTAAACTATTATTGACTACTAATCAGTATGACTCATATAGTTGTTTTCTTACTTCTTAAAAAGGTTTAACAATAGCCAACATAATAATACTTACTAAAAAAATCACAGGAACTTCATTCATCCAACGATAATAAACATGACTATGGGCGTTTCTGTCATTTTTAAAATCCTGTAGCCAAAGCCCGCAAATACAATGGTAAATTAACATTATAGCCAATAACGTAAGCTTTATTACTAACCACCACGCACTAGTATAAAGCACCCAAGCATAATCAATTAACATCCATATACCAAAAATAAAGGTTGCTATCATACCTGGCGTCATAATTCCGTAAAATAGCTTTCGCTCCATTACCTTAAATCTCTCAATACTTATTTTATCTGTACTTTGAGCATGATATACAAATAAGCGGGGTAAATAAAATAAGCCAGCAAACCAAGTAACCATAAAAATTAAATGCAAAGCCTTTATCCAAAGCATGGTTTATCCTTTTAGAAAATTATTACTGGGAGAAACTCATAACCAATTGATTAATAATAGGTTATTTTATAACTCATTCATAAACTCTTTCACTACATAACAAAAAGTGTCGATTTGACACCGTTTATATAATTAGTTAATTACCCCTAAAATTTAACGATCGCATTTTTAAATTATTTTAGAAGTTCCTTTTTATTCGAATAAAAAAATAATATAGCTCCAATAATAACCATCGGCAATGACAATATTTGCCCCATAGTAACCCAGTCTAATGCTAAATATCCTAGTTGAGCGTCAGGCATTCTAAAAAACTCAACAAAAAAACGGAAACATCCGTAAATAAATAATGCTAATCCAGTGGTTGCTCCTGCAGGTCTAAATTTTCCTGAATATAACCAAAGTAAAATAAACAAAAGAAGCCCTTCTAGCAATGCTTCATAAAGCTGTGAAGGATGTCGCGCTAATGGTCCCCCGTTTGGGAAGATCATAGCCCAAGGTACTTCCGTTGTTTGGCCCCATAACTCTGAATTAATAAAGTTACCGATACGACCAACTCCTAAACCTATTGGTGCTAACGGTGCAATAATGTCGGTTAATTGCAGCATTGAACATTGATTTTTTTTTGAAAAAAACCACATAGCTACAAATACCCCTAACATACCACCATGGAAAGACATGCCACCCTGCCATATTTTAAATAAGATTAATGGGTTACTTAAAAACTCACTTATATTATAAAAAAGTATGTATCCACTTCTGCCACCTAAAATCACTCCTAATGCGCCATACGTAACTAAATCTTCTATGGCCTCAGGCTTAATAGACGACCATGGTTTTTTTGCACGCATTTGCCCTAAAAACCAAACAGCTGCAAAACCAATCACATACATAAGTCCATACCAATGAACTTTTGCTGGTCCTACACTAAATATTACCGGATCAATATTAGGATAATTTAGCATAGTTAAACGTCCAAATTTGTTACATCTAATGCATTTTTAACAATGAAATCACGTCGCGGTTCCACCACATCACCCATCAAGGTTGTGAAAATCTCATCTGCAGCAATTACATCTTCAATTCTAACTTGTAGCAATCTGCGATTATTGGAATCCAGTGTTGTTTCCCATAATTGCTCTGGATTCATTTCACCTAAACCTTTGTAACGTTGTATATGCTGTCCTTTTTTAATTTCCTTCATCATCCACTCAAAGGCTTGCTTAAAATTAAGGACTGGGTGCTGCCTTTCACCCATTTGCATATAAGAACCTTCATTAAACATACCCTGTGTATCCTGAGCATATTGGGCTATTTTTTGATAATCTTTACCGATAAAGAAAGCAGAGGGTAAAATAAACGTTTTGGTAATGCCGTGTAACCGCTTATTAATTACTGCAGAAAAATCATTACTTCCTCTGTATTCGAGTTCTATCTTAAATATGGCTTTACTATCAGACTCTTCCAGTTGCTGCTGTAGTTTTTCAAACCACGCGGCAAGTTTTGATTGATCTTTTTTGATGTCATCTGTAATTACATTCATATAAGAAAACTGCTCTAGAAACACATCATCATATCGTCTTGATAAGCGATTAATAACACTAACAACTCCCGTATACTCCTTAGCTAGTTTTTCTAAACCTTGTCCTTGTATTGGCAGTGCAGTTTCATCTGTAAAAAGCTGAGCTTTATCGAGTGCCAATTGAATTAAATATTCATTCAGTTGTGCATCATCTTTAACGTAATGTTCTTGCTTACCCTTTTTAACTTTATATAGAGGTGGTTGTGCAATATAGATATAGCCTTTCTCTACTATCTCGGGTAATTGTCTATAAAAAAATGTTAATAACAAGGTTCTAATATGTGATCCATCAACATCAGCATCGGTCATGATAATAATTCTATGGTAGCGCAGCTTTGCTAGATTATATTCTTCTTTACCAATACCGCATCCTAATGCTGTAATTAATGTACCCACCTCTTCCGAGGAAATCATTTTATCAAAGCGAGCTTTTTCTACATTTAGAATCTTACCTTTTAATGGCAATATAGCTTGAGTGCGTCGATCTCTACCTTGTTTTGCTGATCCACCTGCAGAATCCCCTTCCACTAAAAATAATTCAGACAAGGCTGGATCTTTTTCCTGACAATCGGCAAGTTTTCCTGGCAGTCCAGCGATATCTAATGTAGTTTTTCTTCTTGTCATTTCCCTTGCCTTACGTGCTGCTTCTCTTGCACGCGCGGCATCAATAATTTTACCTACGATGGTTTTAGCTATTTGTGGTTTTTCTAGCAAAAACTCTTGAAGTTTTTCATTCATCGTAGATTCAACTAGTGGCTTTACCTCTGAAGATACTAATTTATCTTTTGTTTG
>CAMDOP010000397.1 GCA_945903675.1 Crenothrix polyspora | reverse complement strand
CTGACTTTATAGGTATGGATATAATCAGTATCATCTTTAATTAAATTCTCTGCCAATAGCCATATTGAATAAGTCGGCTTTAACTTGTAATAACTTTCACCCTGTTGTAGCTGTTGGCTATAAATATCTGCCCAATAATATAGGATACGAGCCGGCAAGTTAGCATAACTGACCAGTTGAATTTCAATCTGGTAAATATTGTCGTCACTATCCTGTGCTTTAACATCAACAATGCTAAGCTTGTCCTCAAGAAATTCTTTGTCATTATAAGGATTCAGAATGTCTACATTGGTTAATGGAGCAGCAATATCTGAACCTATAATGGCATTCAAGAAATGCACTAATAAGTTGCGGTTATCCTCTGCACCTAATAATGCCTTAAATACGCAGTCTATCTTTGGGTCAATTTTATGTTTCATGGTTTATTATAACAATCGAATCTGCATTGGCAATATAGCTTTCGTAACGTGAGTAATGGGATTATCAATCTTCCTTAGGCTTCATAAAAACTCAGCCAGGTAGACAGGGGGGGGGCAATGATTTTCTGCCCACCGCTCAATCGGAAAATGCTGGGCAAGCGATAAAACTGTTTGCACACTCTACAATAACTATTGTTCATTTCGTCTATGAATAGTTTCTAGTTGGATAGGGAATGCTCCTAAAAAAACAGCGGTCATTGCTAGTTGGACAGGGAATGCTCCTAAAAAATCAGCGGTCATTGCTAGTTGGGTAGGGAATGCTCCTAAAAAAACAGCGGTCATTTCTAGTTGAGCAGGGAATGCTCCTAAAATATCAGGGGCTAATGCTAGTTGAACAGGGAATGCTCCTAAAAAATCAGAGACGCTTGCAAAGTGAGTTAGAAATGATGCTAAAAAATCATAGACGCTTGCAAAGTGAGTTAGGAGTGATGCTAAAAAATCATAGACCTTTGCAAAGTGAAATAGGGATGATGCTACCTAGCAGGATGGGAATTGCAATCCCGTGCTGCTTTAAAGATGCCTTTCAGTAAATTCAATAAGACATCATTTGTCGCAAGACTGACAGATAATAAACCGATCTTAAAAATTAAACGATTTAGCCACACACTAACCCTAACAATAGGTATTCATGAACTACGACATCATCGGCGATATACACGGACAATATGACAAGCTAATAGACCTGTTAAATCATCTAGGTTATGCAGACTGTAACGGCGTCTGGTCACATAGCACGCACAAAGCTATTTTTGTCGGTGATCTGATTGATAATAAGCATGTTGAAAAAGGCATATCCCAGCTTAACACTGTAATGCTGGTTAAAGCTATGGTTGAAGCAGGATCGGCTTTATGTATTCTGGGTAATCATGAATTTAACGCCATTGCTTGGTTGGCGCCTGATCCTGAAAATAAAACTACTTTTTTAAGAGAGCATAACGATAACAACAGACGTCAACATGGTAATTTTCTTGCTGAGGTGGGTGAGGATTCATCTCTACATCACGAAATTATCGAATGGTTTAAAACACTGCCGCTTTGGCTGGACTTACCAGCTGGTATTCGCGTGATACATGCCGCATGGATTGAGGAATATCAAGCGGTTCTTAAACCATATTTAACTGATAATAATTGCCTGACTGATGAATTAGTCATAAGAGCTAGTCGTAAAGGCAGCGCAGAATATGTCGCCCTTGAAGCTTTATGTAAGGGGCTGGAAATCGAATTACCCGAAGGCCATGGTTTTAAAGATAAGCATGGTGCAATACGCACCGGCATACGAATTCGTTGGTGGAAAAATTTAACGAAAAGTACTTATAAAAAAGTGGCCTTAGTGCCTGAAGATGCAAGAGACAGTATTCCTGATCTGCCTATCGAACAGCCTAATCTAAAAATAAAAGCATACACCGGTGTGCCGGTATTCTTCGGGCATTATTGGTTCAGTGGACAGCCAGAGCCAGTGGCTAATAACATTGCCTGTGTTGATTATAGTGCCGGTAAAAGCGGTGACTCTCCTCTGGTTGCTTATCGCTGGGAAGGTGAAGCCGTTTTGACGAAAGCTGGCTTTAGGTTTGCAGTCTAATAAGGAATTAAGGATCAACTTATGTTATTATATATCCCCCATAGCTCCACTGTAATACCCACTGGGATTATTTTTTTTAAAGATATTGAAGCCGATATTGCCAGAATGACCGATTGGTACACCGATGAGTTATTTTCTCATCCTAGCTCTGAAATTGTTAAGTTTAACTATTCGCGATTAGTGTGTGATGTTGAGCGCTTTGTTGATAATGAACCCATGGAAAAATATGGACATGGGATTGCTTACGTTAATGATAGTTATGGGCAACCTTTAAGAGCTGTGTCAGATGATGAACGACTAAGTATCATTAATCAGTATTACAAGCCGCATCATACCCGTTTAAATCAAAGCTCTAATCAATTATTAGCATATTTTGAAACAGTCGTTATTGTTGATTGCCATAGTTTTTCAGATGCGCCATTACCACATGAAATTGATACAGGGATTGCTAGACCTGATTTTTGTTTGGGTATTGATGAATTTCATACGCCATCAATTTTAGTGGAGCTTTTTACGAGTTATCTTACTGAGTTAGGTTATACCGTTGCTATCAATAATCCGTTTTCTGGCACGCTTGTTCCTCTACATCATTATCATAAAACGACTGAGTTAAAATCGATTATGATTGAAGTCAATAGAAAGCTATATTTAGATGGCACTCATAAGAATGAACATTTTACATCGATAACATCAGTTATAACGGGCTTACTTAATATCGTAGATCGTTATGAGTCGGAAACACATTAGTGTTAAATCAGAAAATAACGATCCCTATAGAGGCCTAAATCATTTGCTGCAAACGAGTCTTTCATGTCTGATCCACTATTGCGTCAATGGGAAATGCTAGGCCTGAAATTTTATTCCTTAACAGCTACTTCTTATAAGTTAAGTTATACTTCTGTTTAAATTGATGTTTTTCGAGGTTATTATTATGCGTCCTTCTACTGCTTTAAATACTTACCGCGAGCAAATTAGAGCGATTATTTTAGCGCATCACACGACTAATGCACGCGTGTTCGGCTCGGTGATTCGCAATGAAGATACTGAAACCAGTGATCTTGATTTATTAGTAGAACCTACGTCTGCTACGTCATTAATGGATATTGGTGCGATACGTTTAGAACTAAAAGCCTTGCTGGGTATTAATGTTGATGTTGTCACTCCGAATGCTTTGCCAGATTCATTTCGAGATCAAATCGTTAATGAGTCGATTCCTGTATGAGTAAAGACAAACAAAGGCTGTTTGATTAGCTTCAGCCTATTTTGTTAGCGTGTTTAATGCCATAATGACAAAAAATTATTTTAAATAAGAGATAAGCTGATGTTGCAGACTATTGAAGTGCATATTGATACAAATGGGTATATTCATCCGATTGAGCCTATTAAAAAATTACCTACTGGTCGAGCACTGTTAACC
This sequence comes from Crenothrix polyspora, assembly GCA_945903675.1. GTDB lineage: Bacteria > Pseudomonadota > Gammaproteobacteria > Methylococcales > Methylomonadaceae > Methylobacter_C. The sequence goes on along the minus strand of CAMDOP010000397.1, from coordinate 44 downwards.
TTACTAGATAATACAGTCACGGCATCAGAACTTGACATTAAATC
>CAMDOP010000396.1 GCA_945903675.1 Crenothrix polyspora | reverse complement strand
AACGGGGGAATAACCCAAAATCCAGGTAATTTTATCCAATTTTTACTCCAAATTACCAAAAATGAACTGATTTTTAAGAAAATCGAAAAAAAACTAGCAAGATTGCTGTTTGGCGACTTAGATTTCAATTAATAGAGGCTCCCTTATGAGTTAAATGTAAGTTGTTACGAGCCATAAAACAGGATAAATGTCGCCAAAATTTGACGTTGATTTTCATGAATTCATTATTTGAGTTGGTATTTTAGGGGGCTCTCCCATCTGGCGCAGATATGGTGTGATATATAAGTTATTACAATCCATTGATTTTATTAATACTTGTCCTGCTGGATGATTAAAAGTGATTAACATTTCGCTCGATAATCCGCTAACAATTTATGTAATTTTTCATCAACGTGCTCTAAAGCCGACTGAGAATCAATCCACCAATCTGTAGACCATATGCGAATCACTTCCCAGCCTAAGCCTCTTAATACCTGCTCTCTTAAAAAGTCACGATCTCTAGCTGTAGCGGAGCTATGATATGTTGCTCCGTCACACTCTACAGCACTTAGATATAGGCCAGAGGCATCAGGATTAATTACACCAAGATCGATTCTAAATCCAGACACACCCACTTGAGAGTGCGTTATCCAACCTTTCGCATGCAGTCTTTCAGCAACAGCTTGTTCAAAGGGTGAATCAAAAAAGCCACCAGGTGCACCAACTGCAGCAATTAATGCAGAGCTACCACGTTGCGCATATTCAAGAAAATGTTTTAAATCCCTAATTCCTTCGACAGCGGTACGCGATAAATCGATTTGTTCCGGTTTTAATGACGCAAAAACATGCATTTCTTCTTTAGCTCTAGTCACAGCAACATTTAATCTACGCGTACCTCCGGCTTGATTCATCGGGCCAAAATTCATACTCAACTTACCTGCGGCATCTTTACCGAAAGTGATAGAGAAATAAATCAAATCACGCTCATCCCCTTGAACGCTTTCTAAATTTTTAACAAATACTGAATCAAACTTGTCTTCAGAAAAATGAGGCTCTATTTCTGGGTGTTGGCTACGAGCAACTTCAAATAAATCACTAATCAATTTTTGTTGATCCATATTAAATGTCACAACGCCTATTGATTTATTAAAGTCAGGTTGACGTAATTTGGTAACAATATCCTCAACAATCGCTTCCGCCTCACCTCGATTGATGCGATTCTGACCTTCCTTATAGATAGAATCAACTGGATGGTAATGCACTGACATGCCCCGAGTATCATTATTCGGAAAAGTAATCAGCTTGCCGCCATAGTATTTATGATTAGAAAAGGTAATTAACGATTCACAACGTGAGCGATAATGCCAATTTAGATTCATACAAGGAATATTGGCGGCTAAGCATTCATCTAAAATGGATTCCATATCCTCTTCAAAATCATCTGAATACTCATCGCTGCTGGATTTCTTAGCAAAGAATGAGCTAGGTGATAGCTGTTTTGGGTCACCGACCACAATCGCTTGTTTAGCCCTAGCTACTGCACCAATCGCATCCGACACTGTGATTTGACTGGCCTCATCAAAGATAACCACATCAAAGGCCTTACTGTTAGCAGGAAGATACTGCGCTATACTCATAGGACTCATCATCACGCAAGGAGTCAATTTAGTAATAACATCTGGCATCTGACTCATCAATTGGCGTAACGGCATATGACGTGTTTTCTTTTGAATCTCACGCGCTAATACACCCCATTCCGATCCTTTTTCGATGTTTTGTGCTTTAGGTATATTGCTAGCTAATAGTGCTCTGACATAATCCTGAGTAAGCTGCATAAAGTCAGAATCCAACTGATGATATAGTTCGATTTTTTGACGGTGTTCTGCCGGAATAAAGTTTCTCAAAACCTCATCATAATCAATAACTGAATTTACCCACCAGCGCGAATAATTAACCAATAACAATTCTTTTGCCGATAAACCATCGGTATAACCCAGTTCAATGCCGTCAATTAAAGAGGCTAAGCCAGCAGAAATAGCGTCCTGCCTGACTTTTCGCCAAGCACACCAATAACGTAGTTTGTTTTTGTGGGATAGCCAGACATCACATTGCTCAATAACTGTTTGGAAAAAACCATTATCACCCGTTGCTTTAAAAACATCTCCTGCTTGAGAGCCAATAACGGTAGCCAATTGTTCTGCATGTTGTTGATAATGATTAAACTGCTCTAAATAGGCCGCGCCTTTAGCACCGATAGGTGCATTGTGTTCTAGCAATTCATTTTGATCTATTACTAGCAGTGAAATACGCTGTTTATTAGTAGCCACCTGTTCTGCATTGGCACTCATATTTGCCAAAGCACTTAGAACACCATCTATCCATTGACATGCTGCTCTAATCCATTCGATATCCGAATCTACGCCGTCCCAATATTCACCAATCACAGATGATAGGTGCTGATATTTAAGGATTTTTTCTTGTAAATTCTTTGCCTCAATCAAATTATCGAAATCAACAGACATGCTCGCAGAATGAATCTTTTTGCCTATATTTTTCCCTAATAATTTTTTAACCGAGCGCTTACCTAGCCACTTTGCTAAAAACCACTTCTCTTCAGATTCCAGCCATTTAATTCTAAGTTCTTCCAGTTCGCAGTCGAATGAAGATCGTTTAAAAGGATTTTTAACGCTCTTCATTCGCTGCTGAAACTGATCAACCAACTCAGACAATTCAATTAATTCTTTACGCTGCATTGACCCTTGGGGCAGAAAGCCAAAACCATAATCTTCAGCAAAAGCATTCGGTAATAACGTTGCTAGTTTTTGTAATGCAACTAACTGGGGCAACTGAGTAAAGGTTAAATTTAACCCCAAATGCTTTGTATACTCATTCGATGCAAATTCTAACGCTTTAATGATTTGTTGCGCACCGCCAGCTAAGTGCAGCATTTCACTTTGCCAAGACGGCGACCATTCGCCAGTCGCAATTTGAGAGAAAATTTCTAAACCGATACCTGCTAACTCAATACTATTTGCATCAATACGGTTGGTGATATCATGCAATGCTTCAAATGTGGTTAAGGAGTGTTCATCTGGGCTGTGCCAGTTTAATTTAACTACAGGCACATCACTGTATTTTATAACCACCCCCATCGCTTGATGTGGCGTTAATCCATTTGGATAGCGATGATGTAAGCGATCTACATATTTATTCAGATCGCTTCTGACTTTCGCTAAACGTTCGGCTTCTTTTTCCCAATTCAGCTCTGAAATATCAACAGAGCCCCAAGCCTTACCCAGTTGCGCAATAACCTCTGACTTTTTGGCTTTTGCAGAGTGTAATTCAAGGCAATGTTCTCCTAAACCGACCTGATGCAAGCGCCGATAAACCACTTCCAGAGCCGCAGTTTTTTCCGAAACAAACAATACGGTTTTTCCTGTCGCTAATAATTGAGAAATCATATTAGCAATAGTCTGACTTTTTCCCGTGCCGGGAGGCCCGATTAAAACAAAATCTTTACCTGCTTCGGCTGCGTACACAGC
>CAMDOP010000395.1 GCA_945903675.1 Crenothrix polyspora | reverse complement strand
GGTAGACGCCTGGATTTTTTAATGCAAGAACTTAACCGTGAAGCCAATACCTTGGGCTCTAAATCAACCGACAAAGAAATGACTCAAATAGCTATTGAGCTTAAAGTGCTGATTGAACAAATGCGTGAGCAAATACAAAATATTGAATAGCTTCCCTTCTACACCAAATAATTCCTTAAATCTATGAAAGCCCCGCCAATCGGGGCTTTTTTATATCCATCTGTTTTTGTCATGGCAACTACTGAACCAACACGTCATCGAACAGTTACAAAAACTCCCACAACCCTCCCATTACATTTCAATTTATTTACCGGATACTACACACCATGTTGTGAAGACAGCCTGTAACCGGATCATTTTATTTTTATTAAACATAAGCCGAATCATGATAAACCGTGATGACAGCCAGCGATTTAAACCAACACGTTAAACAAGTTTCATGGAGAATGTGGATATGAAAAAATTACCGGAAACTATAAGCAACCAATTCATTGAATTATTTCTTACGCTGGACAAAGCGATGGATGATTTAAAAATGACAAGCGCAGAGGCTTGTTTAATTGGCGACTTCCCGCAAGTAACGACTATCAATGCGTCATGCCAGAAATTGCAAGCCTTTAAGGCAGATATCAAAGCCACCTTGAACAACTTTGATTCAAACTATAAGGTGTGGCCGGAACAAAAAATAAGTTTCCCCCAAAAAAGCAAATGTCGCCCTTTAAAAAAACACGGCTTTTATAGAATTAAAGTCGGGGACAAAATAATAGAAGAAACAACTATTGTCGAAGCCTTTGTCAAAGCATTACAAGTATTTGGTTTGGATCGAATCGCAAGTCTTAATAAGACTCTTACTGCCGCGCCACTGCTCACAAAAACACCAACAAACGGTTATCAACGGGTAAGACATTGTGACGGTTGGTACATCGTCATTCATGTGAACAGAGTCTCAGCAGTGAAAGTTCTAGAAGAAATTGGTAAGGATTTAAATATACCGGTTAACTTCGAATTTATAGCGCGATAATTTTTAATGTAAGACATTACATTGACAGAAAAATAAATCCTCAAAGGACAACATCATGACTGAACAAAACACACTCTTAATAGCGGCATTACAACAAAAAGCCAATGAAGGCGATGCACAAGCACAGTATGAATTAGCCTGCCGTTATGCAGCAGAAGATACTAATGCTGTTGAAGAAAACAGAAAGCTTGCATTAGATTGGCTTCAAAAATCTGCTGAATTAGGCCTAGTTAATGCTCAATTGGCTTTAGGTTATTATTATATTCCCGATATTTTGATTAATGATGACCAATATAGTGCGATATTAGTAAAAAAGTATGTTAGGGATCGTAGAGTTGACTACCCACAATCTCCATGTAATTTAAGTATGCATCTATTTTCGAGTACTAATGAAAATGCTGACTTATGTTTTAACTGGTTTTTACAAGCCGCCGCACAAAATAATACAGAAGCTTACTACTGGCTGGCCTGTTGTTATGGCCAGGGAATTGGTACGAAACAAAATCATGACAAAGCATTTAACGAGTTTAAAAAAGCTGCCGACCAAGGCATGTTTGAAGCTCTTGAAAGAATTGCTATTTGTTACCTTGAGGGCAAAGGTATTGAAAAAAGCTACGAACACGCCTATGAATATTACGAAAAGGCCGCTGAACAAGGAAATGTCAACGCTAAAGAATGGCTAGAATCCCAATCTCGTAACTTTGCAAACATAAACTTTGATGATGAAGAGTTTGCCCAAGAAGATATCCTTATTTTTTGGTTCACCAAGGCAGCGGAACTTAATATTGCCGAAGCACAATATCGGCTAGCATTATTTTACTTTGAAGGAAAAGATGTTGAAAAAAATTATACAACCGCCAAAGAAAGGCTAGCTGTATCGGATACGACGCCCGAATATGTAGCCGCCCATCAACGATGGATGCTCACTGATCTTTCTCTGCCTATGGAATGGCTAGTTGAAGCGGCTACAACAAACAAACATCAAGCTGCCAATCGATGGTTCACTGATCGTTCTTTGTCTTTAATTTTTCCTTATTTAGAAGGTAAAACCGAAGTTGAGGACCCTTATAAATTCGCTGTTGAATGGTGTAAAAATGAGATCGCTAAGGGTACAGATACAGCTGAAGTTTCATTTTGTTTAGGTATTATGTATCTGCAAGGTAAAGGGGTAGAACAAAGTTACGATTTGGCCTTAAAATGCTTTAATGATGCAAATAATTCATTCGATGGCTCTTATGGCGAAGAGATAGCTGATTTAGCTCTACTTTATATTAGCCTCATAAAAGGAGTTATAAAAGAACATATTCGTTATAGCACATTAGGTCAAATTTTTCAGGAATGCAGAATATACCCAGATCGTCCATTTCTGCCCCTTTTGTCTATTCAAATTCTTTCCAGAAGAAATGAATATGATTTACTCAAAAAGTTCTTAAGCACTTATGAAACTTCATATGTAGATGATGTAACAATGAGTATTAAGAATGCTTATGTGTCGCTCGTAGATGCTATAGAACAAAAAGACGCACTTCATAAAGCACTGCATGATAAAGAAAAAGAAATGCTTTCCTTCTTTACTCATACCATGCGTAACGCTTTAGCGACTGCGCCGGAATCTCTCAGACAAGCTATTAGTTTATTAGGTAGCGAGGTCTATGAAAAAGATACCAAACACTATCAGGCCATCAACAAAATTGCCTCTTTATTTTCCACTCTGTCTTTAACCGATTGCTTAATTGATACCTTTAAGCAATCCATCAGCGACCCACAAGAATTTAAACAATCCTGGCAGAAAGATCACACGGGAGAAGCCTCGCCCCAGTGGGTGATTGCTTCGGCTTTACGACAATCGTTAAATCGTATCATTTTTATGAGCGATACCAGCGAGTTAAGAAAGCTGCTCGGCAATCCCGAAACAGCGTTAATTAAGGCAACGCGCAAATCCTTTATCGAAGAAGTTTTACCGTTTAATGTCGATAGTCAGGGGGTTGATGTATTCTATGACTGGACACTTAAGCATATTTCAGCTATTGAAGTATCTATAACAGACTTCGACACGCTAAATTTTGGTGTTAATCAAGTTCGCTTTTCTTTATTGTTTGCGATTACTTCCGAGCTGATTTTAAACGCTTTAAAATATTGGGATGGCGAGAATCGCATTCACATTAGCTGGCAGTTGGCAGAACAAGGCAACTATGTGTTTTCGGTTAAAAACCATTGCAAAGCTAATGCAACCAGTAATTTAGCAGGGACGCATAAAGGCTTAGCGTTTATCAAGCGGCTGGTGGAATTGTTAGGCGAACAAGCGCAATTTGTCTGTAAAAGTGAAGAGCAGTTTTTTACAGCTGAGTTAATTTTAAATAAGGCCTTATTTGATGGAAATGTATGAATATCTTATGGATTGAAGATTTTGGTGGAGGGTTGTCTACAGGCGCAGCAACATTAAACCTGATTTTTCAGGACTTGATCAGTTTTGAAAACTGGGATGAAGACGAGCTTAGTTTATTAAGCAACCCC
>CAMDOP010000394.1 GCA_945903675.1 Crenothrix polyspora | reverse complement strand
AAGAAAATAAATTCATCACCATTACGAGCAATTAAAAATTGTCGTTCCAGACGATTAAGACTGGCTTCGATATGACTACGTAGGCTGATTTTATCGGCATCGATTTGATCAATAGTCAACGTAACCAAATTATCTAAGGTGCTTTTAAGAACATCAACATAACGAATCAAAAATAAAGTCTTGAGTATTTTGCTATCAAAGTCCGTTAATGTACTCAATTCGCAAGCTTGATCAATCGTGCGCTTAACCGCTGGTTCCAGAAAACTTTCAATGGGTGCATAAAAGCAATAAAACGGAATCAGTACACCAATGTCTTGATCTTTAACTTGCTTAGCGGCTGACTGAAAAGCATCCAGCAACGAACGTTCACCCATCGCTAAATGTTTACCGGTAGCACCTTTAGTGCGTATGGATTCAAATACCTTTTGTACTAAAGGATAGTGATACGGCACAAAGGGATAGTTATCAATAAAAGACGAGGCGTCGCCGTAGCCATTCAGTGAGGCCGTGGTGGTTTTATCAAAACTTAATTGATTTCGAAGGATGTCGCCTTTTTCCGCAAACACCGTGGCCAACTGTAAAGCTGCCGTTTCAGTTTTTTCAAGTAAGCGCTTTTGTATGACTTCTGAGGTGTTAGAGCTAGATAATTGCAAGCGGGTATGAAAACGCCCTTGAATCTTGGAAAAGTCTTCACCATCACGTTTATCAAATTGACCAATAGCAACATCAATATCAGATTGTGAGGTCACAATCACCCAAGCACGGCCGCCACAAATGGTGCCTAAATCTTCAGTGATCGTTTGTAATTTCAACATCATCTGGGTATTTTTGCCGATAAACTGCCCCACCTCATCGACCATAAACAGGATATTTCTATCACCTTTTTGATCTAAGTAATCGTTGACCCATTTACAAAAATTAGCAATATCCAAAGGTAAGTTGGTTTCCAGTTGCTCTACCCACTGTCGTGTAGAAACAATAGATTGGTCAGTGGCAACAGACAAACTTTCTGCAAGCTCATCACGATAAAAGTCATATGCATCTCGTTGCTCCAACCAATCAGAACCTGTGAGTTCAGCAAACTTATCTTTAAAGGCCTGATATTGATTACGCTTGTCAAGCTCCCGTTCTAGATGAGCAATATGTGGAAAATCAGCGCAGTAACCGACTCGCTCATTGAAGACCTTAAGAAAGACTTTAAGGATGGCATTCTCACCATCATCGGTATTGGCTCTGGAATCGATGTTAAATAAAATAACATCAGCGGGTTTTGATACGGCACTGTTGATGTCACCAAAGAGCATGGCGTCATTGATTTTATCTTTAAAAAAGTCGATGGCATAACGCGATTGACCATCATGTTCTGCACTACGATTTTCTAACAAATAAGCGAGTATTTTAATAAAATGTGATTTACCCGAACCAAAAAAACCAGAAACCCATACGCCTATTTTATTAGCGACAGCAGGGTTACGATTTTTAACAGCGGGGATATAGGTTTCAAAAAAGCGACGAAAATGTCGATCTAACTCTTGGGTTATGACGTATTCATCTAGTTCTACATAGACACTGTCGTTATCAACCTGTTCGGCTTTAACGACACCATTAATGTCACGCGTCAGTTGTTTGGAAAAAATATCTTCAATGATCATTGTGTATTAACTACCTTTGATTTTTTGCCATCTTCAGGCACTAGCTTGAAGGCTCTGTAATAATTTTTAGAATCAATCATGCCAAAAGGATGAAGATCTCGACCGCTATATTCACCTGGATAAAATAGAACTAAGGGTGTTTTACCCATCACATCTTGCAAGGCACTTAAAAGCTCATGCCCTCTGACTAGAGGCCAGGCATTACCAAGTCCGGTTAACAAGACAAAATCTAGCAATTCCGGTTTAATTTTATCGGCGATAAATTCAGCGATCTTTTTCTGGCTAAGTGGGCCGGATAAGGTCTTGCGAACTGCCTCTACACCGGTTTCTTGCTCACGGCTAAATGTACGTTCCAGTAAGCCACGTGAGGCCAGCATCTCGACAAGTATTTCGTAGATATTGATGGTGACAAATGTATGCCCATGTTTTTCTAATTTATCAATAAGATGTATCAGGTAATCTCTAACTGCCAGTTCCTGCTTGGCGGGATAATCAAAAATCCAAAAACCAATTTCATTACCCAAGCCATCATTATTGAGAAATCGAGGGTTTTCTATACGTTCCAGAATCAAATCGAGTCTACTTTGTAGTGCTTTCATAGCGTGCATTCCATAATGGCTTCCAGCTCGAGCCGGTTAAACTTTTTTAACCACACTAACGTCTCTGGTAAGACATAAACAGGTTGCAAACGACGAGTCTTATTGTTATTTAAGTAGTCCGCCTCGACTAAGGAACGGATAATATTATTGCCACTTTTATGCAAGGTGGACTCTGACAAATCATTAAGTCCTGGCAGTATTCTCGAACGGTCGTGTAAAAAAGTTTCCCACGCATCGACGGACAAATTAGGTTTATAAACGCGCTTGGTTTCTGCAACGGTGTAGTGCATGAAATCTGATAAAGCTGGCGTATGTATCATCAAAGACAATATCAACAGTTGTTTGTAACTCGATTCCGAGGCATGAAGCACTGCTTCTATAAAATCAACGCCTAAAGGTTCCAGCCGTCTTTTAATAGTACGAGCATAGCGAATAGCGGTATGAGGGGAATTCTTTTTAAGTATGTTTTCATCCGTGAACAGTCGATTCCAGTCAGCTTCAGGCAAAGCTTGCAAAAGACTTTCTGCAACGGTGCGCGTTTCTGCGAGTAATAAACCTCCACCCGTTAAATCACGAACATAAAGCTTGGCTTTAGTCCGTTCTATGACACTATTCAAGATTTAGATATCCTATTGGAAGTCATGGTTATACTAAATTAGAGGCCAAATATTTGATGAATTCACATCATACCAAATAACAGCAGATAGAGTATGTTTGTATGGCCTGCAATACCGACTGCCTTGATTAAACTAAATCTACCAGTATTATTTTTGATTATTATCAATAATCACTGGCGGATTGGTCGCATAGGGGTTATTCGGTGAATTGTTGCTGTATTGTGATCCATAAGTACCGTAAGGGTTATTGATGGAATCAGGGCTATATTGGCTGCCGTATCGGCCATAGGGATTGCTTGTGGAATCCGGTGCATATTTGTTCCCACCTAGTTGACCCAAATACTTACCTGTTTCTTTATCATAGATCTCAACTGCACTGGTTAGTGTGGTTACCATGATCAGTAATAAGGCGATAGTTGTTTTCATTTTTGTCTCCTATTCATTTTGGTGTGATTCACGTCTGTATATTTTTTTATAGTTTATAAGCATGAATCAAGCAAGCGACAAATTGTGTCGAATTGAATTTTTTTTGGAATGGATGAGACTTAGTTGCTATTCATAGATAGCAGTTTAAAGCCTGTTATGAGTGTCTGTTATTTTGAATAGACATAAGTCCGCAACTAAAAATGGATCGATTTCATATCAATAAAGAGTTCATACATCTTATTGCCA
>CAMDOP010000393.1 GCA_945903675.1 Crenothrix polyspora | reverse complement strand
GCCCTCATAGTCATGACGGTAATAAGGTGCTTGTTCAGGCACAAAGATATTAAAGTGACGCTCCAAATCTTCACACACCGTTGGATCGGCATTTTCATTAATGGTTAATGAGGCCGAAGTATGTTGAATAAATAAGTGTAGCAACCCATAATCTATGCGCTTTAAGTCTGGTAGCGCGGTGATGATTTCATCGGTGATCAGATGAAAGCCTCTGCTTTTGGCTGATAGAGTAAATTCTTTTTGTATCCACATAGATTAAATAAACATGATTGATGGTTATGAATTAGAATCTGAACGCAGGTATTTTATATTTTATGTGCAAACCACCTAGTTGTTCAATTTCATTACTTTCCAACACCCACCCTTCGCAGGCCCAGTCCTATAAAATAGGATGAACACTGCGCTGCCTTTGCCTATCCTATTGACTGAAATCACATAAAGTCATCATTCATTTCACTTAGTAAAATTAGAGTATCAAAACCATCTACACCACAGCTTTTCGTTAAAGTCTTTAAAATTCGCTTACTATCAGCTTCGGATTCATACGGGCCATTTATATAAAAAGGTTTGCCCTCTTTACCATAGCTATATTTTTCAGGACTTACGCTGGCATCAATATCACCAAAGATATCATAGGCATTTATATGATCAGGATGTGCTGTAAAGCCTAGCTCTTTTGAATAGTTAAGCAAGCCGTCCAGTAGTTTTTTGGCACTGCTTTGATGTATCTTTTCAAAGTTCCGATCAGCTGTCCTTATCATTTCTACTTTAATTCTTTGTTCATATTCATCTTCCGACATCACTAAAAACATGGCATCTTTGACGCCCAAACAAAAGACATCAATAACAAAGGCACTAAAGGCAATATCGCCGTTGGGGATGCGCCTTGCGACGACTAGCTCACCAAGACCAGTACTAAACAGATCCTCAGGGATTAAGCATTCATGAATTGGATACTTAGCATAAGGTTTGGCTTTAGTCATAGCGGGCGTTACTTTTTTAACAGTTACGCTTCTTTTTTGCTTTTTCTTAGCTAATTTTTTTTGTCGTTGTTGTTCTGATATGGCCATCGTTTTATTTTCTGTGAGTTAGGTTGCTAGACTTCGATTGGTTATAGTTGCTTTTGTAGGAGTGGCTTTAGCCACTCCTAGGTTTTTACTTTTTAGCTTTTTTTTACGGCTTGAGTTTGTTCACGTTCCGCTTTTATTCTGGCTAATAACGCTGCTGCATTATTCAGCAATTATAAGCCCAGAGTTTTGAGCGCGCCAGTCGGCAGTGAGTTCACCGCTAAAGGCATTGGCTAGTATGGCTAGCGTTAAATGCTTAACCCAAGCTTGTACGGCTTTAACTCGTTGCTCGATTTATTCATTTATCAGCAATATAAATTTAAATAACAGTATGTAAGTAACTTATGTCACTATAATGTGTACACCTAAGTACATAAAATAAAGGCGACATTATGGAAACCAAAGTTGGAGTTAAAGAATTTCGGGCACATTTGCCGTCTTATTTAGACTCTATGTCCCCGATCGCAATTACCCGTCACGGAGAAACCATCGGTTATTACATCCCTACGCGACCCAGTCGTAACCAAGAAGAACTTAATACGCTAAAGCAAGCGGCAATGAAATTGGAGGCAATGATGTTAGCTTTAAGTGTATCGGAAGATGATATTGTTGCAGAATTCAATGCACTCCGCACAACCGAACAAGAATGAGTCACCAAGCATTGGTGCTTGACGCTAATATCCTTGTTAGAGCAGTGTTAGGTCAGCGTGTATTTAAACTATTAAACCAATATTACAATACGACAACTTTTTTTGCGCCCGAAGAAGCTTTCGACGATGCTCATAAATATCTTCCTCAAATCTTTGAATCACACAATCTTGACTGGCATTTAGGCGCTGCAGTACTAAATCAATTACCCTTATTGGTGCAGTGCATGAATATTGATGTGTATAGCGAATTTGAAAGCACTGCAAAAAAACGCATCCGAGATATTCGTGATTGGCCCGTACTAGCACTTGCCCTCACATTGGACTGTCCGGTATGGACAGAGGATCAAGATTTCTTCGGTAGCGGCGTAGCCACATGGACAACGAACACAGTGGAAATGTATTTAATCGGATCTTAGCTACCAACATGTTAAAAACCCCACAATTTTTCCACTTGTCGCGGTATTTTAGGGGTGAATGTGTAAGGCAGTTGATAGCTCATGCTTTTTTTTGCCGGTTTTCTTAGGTTTCGCGACTGTTTCACGTTCGGCTTTGATTCTGGCTAATAACGCTGCTGCGCTGTTGTCACCGCTAATAAGTTCAGGGTTTTGAGCACGCCAGTCGGCAGTGAGTTCACCGCTAAAGGCTTTGGCTAGTATGGCTTGCGTTAAATGATTGACGCGGGCTTGTGCATCTTTAACGCGTTGCTCGATTTGCTCGGCGTAGGTGAAGAGTTGTTCGACGCGGGCTACGATTTCGGTTTGTTCTTCGATGGGTGGAATTCGTAGAGGATATTTTTTTAACGCTTTTCCAGTTAAATGTTTAATCGTAGTCCCAGTGAAAAGTTGCTCTAGTGATTTATTTTCGCAATCATTTTTTAAGTTAAAGACTAACCATTCAGGAATTATGTCCTTCCCCACACATGCTTTATGTAGTGCTTTTTGAAAAATAATTGGTTTTTCAGGTTCGATGTTCCAAATTGCGCAACGACCGGGCTCTCCACCTTCGCATATTAGGACATCACCAATTTTGACTGCCAGCTCAGTTTTCTCTTTGTCTGACACAAGAATTTCTTGAAGATTGGAAAGATCAAAGTTAAACCATCTTACATTTATATTTCCCAAATAATGAGTAGGAGCTCCTGTGTTTTTTGCTTTATCAAGCATTTTCCCCAAACGACTTTGAACAAGATCAGAATAATAAAGAACTTTCCAATCAGAAGGGACAGCTATCCATTTCCAATTAAGCATCTCAATTGGTTCAAAAGCATCTTTTTTCTCTCTCCAATCCTCAGTCAACTTCCCACTAACGGCAGCGGCGAGGACTGATTGACGGAAGCGCTTGAGGATTTTTGGGATAGTATCTAGGCGAGTTTTAAGGTTATCGACCTGCGCCAATAACTCATCCAACTTAGCAGTAATTTGTTGTTGTTCGGCGAGTGGAGCAAGAATAAATGGTGCGGCAATACCATCTTTAGTACCTAAGCGAGGCATGTTCACGCCATATCCAACTTCACTAACATACGCTTGGAAAACAGGATGCTTTAGCCAGAAAAACAAATATTTATTATCTAAATTTCTACCGCCAGATAATGGCACAATTTCAGTTGTGCATACGCCGTCATTATCAGCAATAACAACTTTATTTAGATAAGGTCGAAGTTTACTGTATAAAACATCGCCTTTTTTAAATCTGTTTTTTGTACTTTTAGATTGACGATTAAGAAAGTTTGATCTATTAGTTAGAGTTCGCTCAAAAACTCAGATGCCAATAATTCAAATAACCCTTCGTCATTAATCTGACTGGCGTTATGAAGATCCGTTTTGT
>CAMDOP010000392.1 GCA_945903675.1 Crenothrix polyspora | reverse complement strand
ACCTTTGGGTCTAAAGAGAATTTGTCATAACGCTTAAAGCTTCCAGTATCGTGTTGAGCTACATATTGGTATCTAACTGCTCCACGCTTAAAACAATCCAACCATACCGTAAACCCAGAATAATCCAGTTTTAAGATACTATCAGATACTTTGTTGATTTCTGAGTTATCTTGGAAAATTGGGGTACTAGTTGGTTCAATGGATTCTGGAGTTTTAGGAACAGCTTTCTGGGGACTGTTACCAGTGATATAAAGGGAACAATCTTTAGTAGATTTACTGATGCTGCCATCATTACAAACGAATTGCGAACCTTCACAATGAGATATACCAGCCTTCTTACCAGAACAGGGTTTACCCCCAGCGAGTGATATTAAAGGAAGTAATAGAAGTATTAGAAGAAGTTTATTCATACTTCAAATAACATTAAGGTCACCTAAAATCATTTCATACATGTCCTTGAATTAGAAGGGTATGCAAATAATATTGTTGGATTTTTTGATTCATTTATATTAAAAAAGGATTTACCTGAATAAAATAATCTTTATGAATCGTTTAAAAAAAGAATTTTCTGAGTTATCAATATCCTTTTTTAATGTTAATTCAGGAGATGATAATGTAGATTTGTTTTTTTCTGATGATCGAATTTTATACTCCAATTTATTAGAAAAATAAATAATATCAGATGAATAAACTTTAATTTTAGATAAATTATCTAGTGTTTCAGGGCTTAACAACATTTTTATTTTTATCTTGCTCTACTGCGTCTATTTAAAGTATTAAAAGATTCTTGAACTGTAAGCAAAGAATCCAAACTATTATCATCACCATAATAAGTAACTGCGTTGTTACAATTCGGATATTTTAATTTAATAGCCATTCCTAATTTTGAAAATTCAGTAGCAGAATATTTTCGGCCTACAACAAAATTTAACCCAGTAGTTATAGCAACCTCTTCTCCAGCATTTGTTATTATAGTTACTTCATAAAAACCGTTATTAGAATGAATGGTGAAAAGTGGATTTGTTTTGCCATCATCTGTTTTGAAACATGGGGGCAACCCTCTAAGATTCTTTAGAATATTCTTTAGCTTATCTTCATGTGTCTCCAAGATTGCCTTAGAACCTTCTACTCCAATTTTTTCATATACTTTAACTGCACTCTCAAGCTCTTCAATGCTTTGTTTTTCTTTAAGCAGTATTGCTATTCTTTTTAGTTCATCGATATTCCTGACACTCTTTAGAATAACAGTTAGCTCAGTAAGCTCTTCAATGTTTTTATACTCATTAAGTAATGACATAAGTTTATCAATAGGAACTAATTTACTAGCAGTTTTTATCAGCTCAGTAACATTACTTATTCCAATTTGCTTAATTTTTTCAATAAGCTCAGATGGGATACTTTGATTTGGCTTATCCTTGGGGGCTAACAAGAAAGCGGTAATCAGGCCAACAAAAATACATTGCAGCAAGAAATCTATTAGAGTAAATAAAAAAAAATGATCATTTCTTTTCAAAGACATATTAACGGTCTTTTAACTGATCTGTTACTTTTGTTGCAACATCAACTATTGCACCTGAAAAACTAGCTAAGGTTCCAGATAACTGATTAGTACTTTCATCTATATCGTCTGCAAATGATTTCGAATTTGATAGCATTTTATTGGTTGAATTAGCCATTTCTTGTTCAAATCTCTTTGCTGACGAGCCGATAATTTCAGCAGAAGATTCTATTGAAGCAACTACTTCACCAATATCAACTTTATTTAAATCCTGAAGAGCTGAACTGAAATTGCTTATTGCTAGTTCAATTACTTTAAAGCTCTCGACTAATGTTACCTGTGAGTCATTTGATGATAGCTTGGAAATGGAATTGTTGATCTCTTGTTCTAGTTTTTTAGTAGTAGCTCCAATTACTTCTGCAGAAGATTCTATTGAAGCTGATAGCTTGGGAATGGAATTGCTCATCTCTTGCTCTAATTTTTTAGTAGTAACTCCTATTGCCCCCGCAGAAGATTCTATTGAAGCAACTACTTCACCAATATCAACTTTATTTAAATCCTGAAGAGCTGAACTGAAATTGTTTATTACTACTTCCATCGTTTTAAATTTATCAGCCATAGACTGAAGTGAATCAAGCGCATCATTTATAACTACAGATTTTATATTTGCCTGATCAAGACCCAAATTTAAAGATTCAGATGCTACAGCTAAGTCAAAGTTAATTTTTATAAGTGAGCTAGAAGTGTCAACAAGATGTAATGATGAATCCTCAACTTTTTTAACTAGTGCATCAGATGCCCTAGCTACTTTAGTATTTATTTTTTGTATGGCGTCTGCAGAATTAACATAGGACGACATGGAATCTTCAAAACCTTTAGTTGCAGTATTAAAAACAGTTTGAAGCGTTGAATATGAGCTATCTAATTCATGCACTGCTTTTCCCATCTTAGCTATATACTCATCAACCAAACGATCTGGATCACTATGTTCTTCATTACGCTGCTGTAAATCAAGCCTAGCCCATAATGCAAAGCCAGTTGCAACCAAACCTAAAGAAAACTGACCAACCACGGTAAAAGCTTCAATTTTATCTCCTAAATGTGCGGTTACAACTGATATCACTAAGGTAGAAAGTGTTATTAAAAACCCAAGGTAATAAATTGAATCAACTTCAATATCAGTTAAGTGATAATCAATACCATCACCATTTCTACCTATAGATTGCACTCTTCTCAATCTATTCCAATATAAAATTAAAGGTATTGCACCTCCTAAAAATATTACATATATCTGGTTACTATGAAAAAAAAGATTATCAGTCAATGTTAGTGAAGCACCGCTAACCATTATTAATAGTGCAAACAGTAAATACTTTGATGAATTCATTACATTTCAGCCCATTCAAAAGGTTTTCCCAATGCACTTTCCCAAAAAACTCTTAAGCATTCATTTGTTGGAAAATCACCTGTTTTTGGTCTGTCTCGGACAATAACATTTAAAACAACATCAACTTGGGCATATGATTCCTTCACTGCATTTAATCGGCTTTTCGAATATTTCTGTAAGAGCTTTTCAGCATCTTTTGCGGTATGGCAACCATAAAGAGATAGTTGATCAGTATGCTGAATCAAATCTGAGAAAATAATGACCTTTGTCTTAGGCTTATCTTTGCCGAGATAGCTAAAGTAACTTGTTCTTGATATAGCATCTAGTGTTTCTAAAATAGGAGATGCTATATCAGAACGGGAATCGACAAATAAGAAAGGTAATATTTTATCCAAAAACTTTTTCTTATAATTCTCATCAACTGCACGCTGATCATTTTCAATAGCGTTTGTATCACTCCCCTTTTGCGGTCTGCATCCCTTAAAAACGGGGATTACATTCTTATAATCACTTTCAATGTTAAAAAGGCTTACCAAAGAATTTATTGGGGTGTCCAATTCTGGATAATCTTTTGGGTTATGTTCATGATTAAAATTACCTAAAAATATCACAGCCCTATTTTTAATTTCTTCGGAAGTCAATGGATTAACAGAATCTGTTTGGTCGATTAAAAAAACA
>CAMDOP010000391.1 GCA_945903675.1 Crenothrix polyspora | reverse complement strand
ACGCCAAGCAGATACGATTTTTCCAGGTATCGAATTTGGATAGGCGGTTCCAGAAAGTAAAACGTTGGTATCGAGGACAATACAAATTTGTGACATGGTTAGAGTTTGGAATGTCTAGTGTCTGAAACAAGGGCATCAATTTCAGTTAGGCCCTCTTCTTCAGGTATGACAGCATAAACATCCGCTATTTGTTGGCTTAGTGCATCAAATTTATTTTTAAATCGTCGTATCCGATCAAATAATTGAGCATCTACTAACGCTGCCACTGGTTTCCCATCCTTTTTGATTAAAATCGAATCATGTCGATATTGAACTTGATTCAGCATTTCCCCTAGATTTTGACGAAAAACAACGGCATTTACTTCATTGATCATATTGGCTACACCTTAATTTTAAAGATTCAATCATATTAATCATAATGGTCAATATGATTGAATAAGTCAATGGTAGGTTGATAATTATTTTTTGCCTATGCCTTATTTGGGAATGGAACTATTTTTTCAACGTAAATTAATAGTTCTGTGACTGAAATGTGTATCAGCTTAACTTACGTTTTAAAGTGAATGGGTTAAAAAACCAAAGTGGCCATGCTTCTCGACAAAGACAGTAAGCTTAAAACTGGTTTATCGCCAATCATTGAAATTGCTTAGAAAAGGCAGTATATGCTTCACAAATACCGACTCCAAAAAATGCATAGCCAGTGATGACTACAATAATAGTTACTACTAGGAAGGAATGACCTGTTTTCATCATGGTAGAAGAATAAAACCATTGCGCACAATATCGACCTCCAAATGCCAAAGCACCAGCAAGTACACCTATGCCGAAATATAATAACGGGTGTGTAAGATTAGCACCCAACGAAGAGGAAAGGCCTTTCGATATGGTTGCTCCCATAAACCCAAGAAGTGAAACAACAGCACCACCATTTATGAGAACCAAAGTGTTAAATACCAAATTAAAGCTGACATTAAGACTTGATATGTGTTGGAGACAATCTGAATATGGATGTTGTTCTGAAGTTGCCAATCTGGCAATAATATTTAGGTCTTAAAGTTCAGCGACTGTTGTGGTTTTTTATATTGAACTGTGACGTGAGTGTGACGTAAAATATTTCAGACATAAAAAAAGCCCTTCGTTTTCACGTAAGAACTTGATTCATATGTTATCTGATGGTGGGTCGTGCGCGATTCGAACGCGCGACCATCGCATTAAAAGTGAGTTTTATTTAAAAACTAGTAATACTCAATAACAATCAATAACATTTAAATCAATAAGTTACTCTATTAACACTATCATCAATACTTACCACTTATTACCTATTTTTATATTGTATTGCGCCAAAATTGCGCCAAAGGTTTATACTCTAAGGCTATTAATAAAGCGGCCTAAGATGTGTATCAGCACAAAAAAGGCCTTCCCAATAACTTAAATCAGGTTAAGCAATGGCTAACGTATTATACCAAAGCTGTTTGCTGCCCTATAGAGGTAATAATGGCAACTATCACAGAACGACTAGCTAAAGATGGTACTAAACGCTATAAGGCCGAGGTTCGGCTAAAAGGCTATCCGGCTCAAACAGCAAGCTTTAAACGCAAAACTGATGCTAACAAATGGACTCAAGATGTTGAGTCAGCAATCCGCCAAGGTAGGCACTTTAAAACTGCTGAAGCTAAAAAACATACGATAGCAGAACTAATTAATCGCTACTGCACTGAGTACCTGCCTAGAGGAAAGCCAAAAATTTACAGTGCGAAAGAACAAAAAGAACGCATAAGCAGATTAGCTTGGTGGTCAGATAAAATTGGTTATTGCTTATTATCTGATTTAGAGTCTTTAGACATTGCATCTATTGCTTGGGCGATGACTCAAAAACCGGCTACCGTAGACAAATACATTAAAAACTTACAGCACGCCTTTACTATTGCTGTTATTGAATGGAAATGGCTAACTGATAATCCAATATTAAAAGTACCAAGTCCTGAACTACCAAGTGGCCGTGTTAGATTCCTTGATGATGATGAACGGGCAAGCTTGTTAAAAGCCTGTAAAGAATCTCCAAATTCTCTACTTTATCCCTGTGTAGTTCTAGCAATATCTACCGGAATGAGGCAGACTGAACAAATGGAACTTGTATGGTCAGATATTAATTTAAAAGAAGGCTATTTAATTCTTCATAAAACAAAGAACGGCGAAAGGAGGCATGTAACGCTATCAGGGGCAAGCCTTGAAATATTAAAAGAACATGCCAAAGTTAGGCGTCTAGATACTAACTTAGTGTTTCCAAGCTCAAGAGACCCGCAAAAACCGATTGATTTACGTAAGGCATTTTTAAACGCAATGGAAGCCGCACAGATAACAGATTTTAAGTGGCACGACCTAAGACACTGCACAGCAACTTATTTAATTATGAATGGGGCATCATTGCCTGAAATAGCCGAAGTATTGGGACATAAGACCATGCAGATGGTTAAGCGTTACGCGCATTTACCAGTCCCACATGTTAGTAAAGTGGTTGCCAGCATGAACGCTAAAGTATTTGGGGGTATATGATGGACGCTTTAGTTAATAAGAAAATTAGGCAAGAAAAAGCATTAAGGTTGGGAGCGCCAACCATGTCATTTGAAAGATTCTATTCGCATGTATTGTCTGTTCTTGACGATGACGCCTATGAAAACCTAAAAACCCTGCTATCCATCGGGTTACAAATAACCAATAAACATGATGGCCCAGTTATACCACATGAAGAAGTCCTAGATAACCTAGAAAAAAAAGCGAAGCTAGAAACTATTGATGGATTCCCTCTTAACTTTACTGTGAATCGTTCTGATATTGAAGATGTTTACTCTAAAGCAGGAGAAACAACTTATCCTTGGATCAATATGTCTGGGGAGGAAATAGTCCTAATCCCCATAGAAGATCAAACAATTAAAAATGTTGCTTTAGGTAATCAAATCGAGAAAGAGCAAGAAAAACCTTGGTTAATCCCAGACCCAAACGATCCATCTCCAGAACTAGATTGGTATGTTCCAGCACGTTATTTTGCACGTGAACTTATCAAAAATGATTCAACGCTATTAACTAAGCGTACCTTATTGACTGTGAAAGTTGTTGCGTCGCTAACTGCTTGTGGCATCAAGAAACGAGGCAATAAAAAACCCTATGACCCAGTCACGGTAAAAAAAGCACTTTCAAATGTTTTATTAGGATAAATCTTTCAATCTTTCAGCGAACGCTTTTGTTTTAATTGTCTTTCAGACCACTAATGTCGAGGCCTACAGCAATCTCTCACACTTAATATCAATCTTCTAAAGCTCAGTCAGTATATGCCTTAAGCTACTAAGCAATAAACAGTGGTGATTCTTAATTAACAATGAGAAAGAGGCAATAATGCAAACACAACAAATGAATGAACAATTTCTATATGCTTATTTAACAGTAAAGCAATTCGTAGCTAAGCACCCCGCTTTTAATGTTGGTGGAATCAGAAATTTGATATTTTTAGAACATAAAAACGGCCTTGTTAAATCAGGTGCAATAGTGCGTATTGGGCGCAAAGTGCTAATAGATGAGACTAAGTT
>CAMDOP010000390.1 GCA_945903675.1 Crenothrix polyspora | reverse complement strand
TTTTGCATCAGGCAAATACTGTTCTGAAATGAGTTCGAGAAACAAACCTTGACAGACTTGTACCCTTGGACAAATCCAAATAATTTGTTGAGTATTGTTTAACCTAGCCCATTCCAAGGCAATCTTAGTTTTACCACAACCAGCAGGCCCTGCTAGAACAGCAACGCTCTGAGTATTAATGAGTTGCTTTGCAATTTCACTTTGTTTGTTGCTACGCTCACTGATAGGAAATTTCTTTAAACAGCTTTCAATATGAGAGCACAGCGTTGATTCTAAGAGTAAAAGCTCATCGACTAATGAATCCAGTGTTTTATTCTTTATATGCGAGTGTAATTCTGTTGAAGCAAGTGCTGATATTGTTCGATCGGCTGAAATAACACAAGCTCGCATAATATTATTGTCTGCATTATGTTTAATTTGAATCGGGTATTTATCAATATTATCCTGCGAGTCATATTTTTTATAATACGGCAGTAATAGACTGTCCAATGTTTCAATTACGTCTAAATCAAATTCATCATTAAAAACTTTAGCAATAATTGATTCTTCAGTCGTTCGATAACCTTGATCAAGCTTGGATAGACTTTTCATTAATTGAATTACCTTATCAAATAACTCAGAGAATGTTACTTCTTTAAGGTTACCGTTTAGCTTTTTATAAATATCACCGTAATTGTTAAAGTCCTTTTCTTTTCTAAAAGGCTTGGCATGATGCCAATAAATAACGTGTTTTATAGACTTCTTATTGTCAGCGTTAATTGATTTTAAGGAAATTTGATCCAGTAATTGATAAAGCAACACCGAAACTTCATTATGCCTTGGATGCTTATCAAAACTAAATTTTGCAT
The DNA here is from genome assembly GCA_945903675.1 of Crenothrix polyspora. Classification (GTDB taxonomy): domain Bacteria; phylum Pseudomonadota; class Gammaproteobacteria; order Methylococcales; family Methylomonadaceae; genus Methylobacter_C. The sequence goes on along the minus strand of CAMDOP010000390.1, from coordinate 2,755 downwards.
CATCAATATGTTGCCCATCTTCAGCAATAAAATCTTTCTTCTTAGGATTTCTCACCCAAGCTTGAAAACAGGGATCTATTTTGCCTAGGTCATGTAAACATCCAGCTACAAACGTAGCAGTAGATAGCTTCTCTTGATTAGGCATAAGTCGTTTATGGAGTTGCTCGGCCACATAGCCAACAGCAAATAAATGTTCACTCAATGATTGCAATTGGGTGTTGGCATATAACATGTTGGGGTTTGGTTTGTCGCTAGTAATATCCATGATTAATTCTTTATAAGTGTAATTTACAGGCACTATGCCTTCTGGATTAAATTGATCCCGATTCCCCACCACCCAAACCAAATCACTCCGACTTCTGGAGCGTAACCAATGACAAGACACCGCCGTATTCTTAGTCGCGGTTTTGCGTAACAGAGTTTTAACGGCGATTAAGCCGTCTTCGGTGATGATGGTTTGCCAAGTGTTATCGCCGATGCGATTAGCGAAGGCATCGAGTACGCGGCGGGTACGATTGAGGGCTTTTTTCTCACATTGGCTGACAAAGGTGACCATCATAACCAGTCGTCTCGCATGGCTTGCTGTTTAACTTGGTCAAACATGAAGTCTAAGGCTTTGTGTTCGGTGAATTTTTGTAAGACTTGCTGGCGAAATTCTTGTTCGGTGGCTTTTTCTTTGGCGCTAATAAACGCCCAAGGCAAAACGATGGCATCTTTGATAAGGTCAGCAATATCAAACACTAAAGCGCCGCGTCTGGTTTTGCCGTGCATGACCGCAAAGCCGTGAGGTATGCCTAAAACCCATAACGTGGTGGCGGCTAAACCATAGGCTAAATAATTACCGTGATTTAAAAAGCCATTGGCAAGATCAGTGTTTTCTCGCTCTCTGACAAAACCATCTAATTGAGTGGTTTTGGCGGCATAGCGGTACAGTTGTTTGGTAAGTAAGGCTTCACGCTGTAATAGATCACCGACTTTGTTGGCGGATTGAATTTGTTCGCTATAGCCGTTTAAGGCGGTGCTAATTAAGCTGTCATCAATCAAGAAATTTTCGGCTTTTAAGTCGCGATCTTTTGCCCAGATAGTTTTTAAATACGTCATGCGGGCCTCTTGAAAGGCTTTGGCTACGCTGAGTCGTTTGTTGTCATCAAACCAGAACTTAAGCCAGCCTTGTACATATTCAGTCGGTCTGTATTCGCTTTGTGGGGTCAGCCATTCAATTTCACTACCAGTGAACAACGGTGTACTTCCGCCGCCACAAAAACCGACTAAGACACCGGCACTGGCTAACATACGCATGGCTGCTTGAGTGATAGAAGTGCCAGTGCCTAATAAGACCACGGTGGTATTGGCAATCGGAATGTTCCAGTAATAATTTTGATCTTTAGCTTCTGTCAAATACAGTACGCGGCCATCTTTTTGCATCACTCGGCATTTTTCTAAGTAATAGATATTGGCACGTTTGGAATGCAAGATGGCTTTTAAATCGGTTAGTTGTTCCATTTAATGGTTTTCCTAAATAGAAAAGTCATACTATATTTTTATACCTTAACCCTTTGATATGAGTGATATATCAATATCATATTAAAAAACCGCAGCATAGATAATACCTCTCTATTAGTAATATTAATACTATACTTAAGTATAATTAATTGATGCCGCACTTTCATCATAGGCACTATATTACTGAAGCATCTTACCCATCTTAAAAACAATTCAAACTCTAGCGAATAAATTAGTTGCTTTCAGCAAGTAGACTTGAAGCGGGTTCGGCTTTATGTATTCTGGGCAATCATGAGTTTAATGCCATAGAATAACAGGGACAGACAACAGTTTATTCGCGGATACTAATATATGTTGGGTTGAATGAATACCCAATGTTATAAATTAACTCGTAAGATGTATGAATGTAAGGTGGATTCGCGCTAGAGACTGTGAAAGTATTATAAAAAACAGTTTAAATCGACAAATATACAAGACGAATGCAATTCGCCCCTACCGAATCAATGTAAATCCCTTAGAAACTGTGAATATTGCTCATCTAAATTGAAAACTTAGTACGAATTTAGAATACTTTCACAGTCGCGCTAGCAATCCACCATTTCTGAGCTACGGTGCTGCATTGAGCTGGCGGTTTGCTGTCGCGAAACAGCCCTACGACTTACGGACTTAATGAAACATAAATCAAATTGACGATATTACGCACCGAATAATCTGAAAATATTCATAACACATTATTTACCATAACAAATAATGTGTTATGAATGGTAGAATTAGAGTGTGAGTATAGAACAATTTAATAGTCGTTTTTTTGTCTATCCACTCATTAATGCCTTGAATTTAAATCAGGAAAAACAATGCATATACAACTGCACTCAGAGTTTGATGACATATTACAACCACTTGGAAACAATGCGGCAGAGTTCTTTTTGGCGGCAAGTTTATATCACGCAAGAAAAGTCAGTTTTGCAATGGCCGCTCATATGGCAGGGTTGGACTTTGATAGCTTTAAAACACGCTTGATAGAACATTTTAACAAAGGTTTTATCATAGCTGATGAATGTGTTTTAGAAGATATTCAAGCTATAAAGGAATTGTAAGTTTTCGTGAAAATCGTATTGAATACCAGTCCAATAATTTTTTTGAGTAAAATAGACAGTATTAATTTTTTAGCCGACTGTATTGATGAAGTATATGTTCCTAAAAGAGTTGTAGATGAATTGTGCGGCTATGAATTACCTTCATTTATTAAGGT